>JBBRHN010000109.1:0-7543 GCA_038222685.1 Chthoniobacterales bacterium
CGACGTGCTGTTCTGGTGCAATAAAACCGGCAGCCCGCGCTGCTCGCAAAGCTTATAGACGGGCTTCATCGCCGGGTGATTCGCCCGCGCCGTTTCCTCGTTCGTCAAATTCGTCAAGTCATCGTGCCGCAGCAAAACCTCTCCCACGCCCCGCCACACATCGGAGCACTCCAGCATCCGCTCCACGTGCTGCACGCCGTGTTTATCCGTCGGATTAAAGCCGCAGATCAGCGGTGCAAATCGGTTCCGTTCCGGCCCGGACACCGATTGCAAGGCGGCAAGAACGAGATGATCCGTGGCCGAATAGTAGCAGCACAGCGAATCGTCATCCAGATAGTAGCTTGGCTTCAACGGATCGTAAGCATCCCACTTTTTCACCAGCGGCAGCCCGAACACCACCGCCCGTTCGTTCCCGAATTGATCCATCTCCGCAATCAAGCGATGGGCCCCCTACGAATCCTGAAGAAAATCAACAAGGTAGATATGGCTGTCGATCATCAAGAGAAGCGGTCTTGTCGCGACGATCAATCCACCGGATTCACGCGCCCGACGAGCAACAAATCGGATGGCAGGCGGGGGATTTTTGAGACTTGGTCCTCTCCAATTCCAAGAGTCGGCCCGACGATGCGATCCGCGAATCCGGGAATGCCTCCAGTGAGGCCGATGTCTTGAACGTCAGGGGTGTCAAAAAATATCAGAAAGTGAACCTCCGTGCCGTTCAGGTTTTCAATATGATGGGGGTAGGCGCGGGGGATAAAATAGACGTCGCCGGGTTGGAGTTCGTAGGTGTCGGAAGATCCGCTAGGGCTCTGCACCGTCATGCGGGCGTGTCCCTGTTTGACAAATCCCAGCTCTGCGGTTTCCGGATGCCAGTGCGGTTCGCGCATTCCGATGCCGTGGATACGGACCGAATACATGGCTTGGGCTTTCAAAGCCGGCCAGGTATCACGTCGGGCGACGATTGCCGAGCCGTCCTCATTGCTGACAAGCGGCGCCCTTTTCTCGATCGCAAACTTGAACGGACTCGGATACGAAGCCGCTTCCGGCACGTCGGCGGGGGAGCTTGATTTTCCAAACTCAATGCTCGTTTCCGAACGAGTCACGCCCGCAAGCGCACCGGCCGAGAGTCCCCATGTATTCCCCATCACCGCAGCACTCAGGCACCCGACAAATCCCGACAACCCGAAGTCTTCGGCCTGCTCATGCGAAAACGTGATGACAAACTCAGCATCTCCCGCACCGGTATTCTCAATGGAGTGCAGCGAGCCGGATGGGACAAAATACATCTCGCCAGCCGAGATCGTGAACTGCGCGTGGACATTGCCACTCGCGAAAATTGTCACTAAGACTTGGCCGCTCAGGCAGTATCCCAGCTCGTCCGCATTTGCGTGCCAGTGCGGCTCGCGAAAGCACCCCTCGTGCAGCGTGACCCGGTAAAGAGATAACCCCCGCAGAATTGGGAAGTTCGCCTTCGAAGCCGTAACCTTTTTGCCAAATGCATTGGAGACGCGAGGAGGGACATCGTTGAGGGAAAGCTTGTGTGCCATTTCGATATAGATTTTCAGCCGACGGTTCAGATTTGCAACTCGAATTTCGCTCCTTCACAGCAGCGCCCGCGATTAGGGAGAACACCCCATTATTCCCGCGGCTAAATCCGGCCTATTTTGGAGGATGAGATTTAATCCTTGCCCGCCGTCCGCAATCCGCACCTCGACAATAAAAAGGACATTGCTTCTCGGGGTTCTCCTGCTGACCTCGCTCGCGCTGCACGCTCAGTCGCCTGTCCTTACGGCGACGCAAAAGCTGAACCCGGAAGAGCTTAGCCAACTACTTGCCCCGATTGCCCTCTATCCCGATGCACTCATCGCCCTCATCCTGCCTGCATCCACGGTGCCCTCGGATGTTGTGCTCGGCGCCAGGTTTGTGCAGGCCAACGGAAATCCGGATCTGGCCGACAGCCAGCCCTGGGACGAAAGCGTGAAATCTCTTGTCCGTTATCCGGACGTTATTGGCTGGATGGATCAGAACCTCGAATGGACCGCCTCCGTCGGCGAAGCTTTTGTCGATCAACCGGCGGACGTGATGAATTCGATCCAAGGGCTCCGCGCGCAAGCGAAAGCCGCTGGAAATCTTCAGGACACTCCCCAGCAGCGCGTTGTTGTTGAGGAAAAAATCATCCGCATCATCCCAGCGGATCCCGAGATTATCTACGTGCCGCGATATGATCCCGAGATCATTTTCGTGCAGTCTTATGCTCCAGACCCTCTGCTGACTTTCGGGCTCGGGTTTGCCGTCGGGGCCTGGCTGAACTACGATTTCGACTGGAATCGGCAGTCGGTCTATCGCGGTAACTGGCGGGGCTGGAACGACAATTGGAGTGGCGGATCCAACGGCAATTGGAACAACGGGGGCGGAAACAACGATCAAGTCAACGTCGTCAATATCAACAATGCCACCCAGTGGCAGCCAAGCGCCAACGGGCAGCGTCAAATCAACCAGCGCCAGCGGAACAACAACGGCAACGCCAGATATGTTGCGGCCCGGGAGAATGCTATTAACTCCGTTGCCCTCGCATCCGGCGACCAAACTGTCCGTCCTAGCTCGGTTCAGCAAGCGGTCGCATTGCCCCGTCCAACACGGATTGGGAACGAACGCAGAAACGATCGCCAGCAGGATAATGCAGCGCCTCAGCCCACCGTGACCACCGCTTTCCCGGGCACGGCCTCCGAGACTCCGGAAAGTCCGCGAGGAAAGACCAAGCAGCAGGACAAAACTCAGAAGCCGACCGCGGAGAATCAGCTCCCTGGCCCCTCACAGACGTCTGCGCAACCGGCCACGCCAGCGGATCACTCAGCGCTACCGGATCGTCCCGTCGAAAGGAAAAATCGCCCGCAGGCAACTGCTCCCACGGCCCCTCCGCAAGTGCCCGGCCAATTAGCCCAACCAAGCCAGCCCGGCAAGCAACCTAAGACTCCGCGCTCCGCCGATGGCACGAGACAAAATAGCAATTCCGAGGACGCTGTCCCACCGTCCGACTTACCTGCGGCGGGCGGAAAAAAGAAAGCGAAACCCGGAGACGTGCCCCCTTCGCCAAGCAATGTGTTGCCGGGCAAATCAACGGTTGCTTCCCCCGAGCCCGCAACCCGGCCTCAGCGTCCCCAGAAGCAAGCGCCTCCCGCGACGGGAAACCAAAAAATCAAACAGCCCGCATCGGCGAACCCTCCTGAGGGCGCCACGCAGCCTAGCCAAGTTCGTCCGCAACAGCCAGCTCAGCCGCAGAGGCCCGCTCCCCAAACGGAAGCTCCGCAACGTCAGCAGCAAACCAAACAAAAGGTGACTCCTCAGCAACCCGCCCCCGAAAGTCCCCAAACTCCGCAGAAACAACCAGGCGTGCAGCGCCAAGAAAAGCGGGTGGACAATCAGGCGCAAGCCGCCAGCCCTGCAGCGCCGCCGAACCCGCAACCCGAGGCCGCGCCGGCACCCGAGAAGAAGAAGAAAGACTCAGACTAAATCTAATTTAATGCGCGTGCCTCATCCGCCGTCGCTGACAAAAGAACAGGCCAAAGCCCGCGGCAACAATCAACGCCACCGCGGAGGGCTCTGGGACGGATGTCAGAGAAATACTCGTTAACGCCGTCTCAAAGTTGGCTTGGTTCGAACTGTAAACGATAGAAATGCGGTTGAGTCCCGCCATGAATTGAGGAGAGTATCCGGAGAGTAAGCTCAGATCCACGAAGAACGGACGGGCTCCGACGTAACTAGGCACAGAAAAAACCCCTCCGACGGGGGCGCCTCCGTTGGCGCTCTGGAGTTCGATCAGCAATCCGTCGAGATTCGCTGCCAGTGTAAAGTCGAAGCGCAGGAACTTTTGCTCGGGAGCATAAACAACGAAATCTTCATAAATGAAGCCCGCCCCGGCTGAGCCGTTAGCTCCCACAATCTGCAGGAGTCCGCCACTCATGGTGACTTCGGTAAGGCCTCCAGCCAGGGTATCGACCGACCTATTGCCATTCGCAAACCCACCGACTGTCACGGTCGAGTTGGCACTCCCGCTCCCGACGATGGGCGCAATGGAAACAGTGAAATTATCGAGCGTGGTGGATGTTGCGGACGAGACGCCAGCCGAACCGTAAATCGTCGCGTTGACCGCCAAGGCAGTCGTCGCGCTGACGATCCTCCAGTTCACGACATTTGTCGGATCAAAAAAAGTTTCCTGCACAAGGGAAGCGGCCACGGTTTTTGTCCCACCGGTGAAGCTTGACCAGTTAAACGCCGCAAAAGCCTGGTCGCCGGTGTTATCCGTCAGGACGTAAGTAAACGGCGTGCCGCTGGCCACACTCGCACTGGCGGTCAGGCTGATCTGTGTGGCGGAACCGTAGTTGGAAACACTCGCCGCCCCGCCGACGCTGTCTCCGTAGTTCGGTGTTCCCGAGAGCGTTCCGTTCGTTGATGAGTAGGTCCAATTTCCCGAGGCGGAGGCATTGCTGCCGACACTGCTGAGAGAGTTCCCAGCAATCCCGCGCGCGGGCGCCTGGCCGGTGGATGCATTGGCATTTGAGAACGTGACGTTGATCGGAATCGGCGCCCCGCCAACAAACGTGCTAATCAGCTGCCAAGAATTCACCTGCTGGAGGCTGCCGGGAGCAAAAGGTGTGAGAGGTGAGGTTATCGTCACAGGCCCAGGCCCTGACAGGAAACCCTCCCATGCAAACACAGCAGACGTCGTCGCTCCGTTCTGGTCGGAAAGACTGAAAAGGAAACTCGATCCCGGCGCACCGCCGTTCACTTCTGCCGTGAGTGTGATCTGGTTGGCCGTGCTGAAGTCCGTCACATTCGGAAACGTGCCGACGATGTTATTCCCGTTGCTGTTCGTGCCGTTTGCCGTGCTCGTCGTGCCGTTGTAAGTCCACGTCCCAACAGCGACCGGGCCGTTGCCCACATTCGGGCCAAAGTTTGTGATGTTCTGCGCCTTGGCGCTCAGCGTCATCGCGGCCAAAAATAATAGGAGTGGAAGAGCGGGCTTTGTATTCATGATTGAGGAATTTCTTAAAATCGCTGCAACAGGTTGGATAAGTAGAGAAATTTAGTTGAGGTCCAGGAAAAGTCAAATTCCTGACGACGTAGGTTTTTACACGAAAACGTTCGACGTATTTCGTGAAAATTGCTGCCTTCCCGACAGTCTGGAAACGCGCCCTGATTTTTTTTGATTTCTTGCTTGCGCTGGCTCGCCGCACGGTCATACTAACCAGTTCCAGATTTTCCAGCCATGAGCATCATTGATAAGATTGAAAGCGAGCAGTTCAAAACCGGTCTCAAAGAATTTAAGATCGGCGACACCATCAAAGTCCACACCCGCGTTGTCGAAGGTGATAAAGAGCGTATCCAAATCTACGCCGGCATCGTGATCGGACGCAAAGGTGCTGGCATCAATGCGAACTTCACCGTGCGCCGTGTTTCTTACGGTGAGGGCGTCGAACGTGTTTTTCCATTGCACTCGCCCCGCATCGCAAAAATCGAAGTCGAGCGTCATGGATCCGTCCGTCGCGCGAAACTCAATTTCCTTCGCGACCGCAAGGGCAAATCTGCCACGACGGTGAAGGAAAAGGCCGAGCGGGCCTGAGTGCCTTGCTCTTTCGAGCACGAAGAAAAATTGGCGGCGCGGGGAATGTTTCCCGTAGCTGGTATCGATGAGGCCGGACGAGGTCCCCTCGCAGGCCCTGTTGTCGCGGCGTCCGTTATACTTCCGCGGGATTTCGACACGTCGGGAATCGACGATTCAAAAAAAATCTCCCCGGCAAAACGCGCTTCGCTTTTCGCACGCATCACGACCACGCCCGGAGTCACGTGGGAGATCGCGTTCCGGGATCACTCATCGATTGATCGCGTCAACATCCTCCGCGCCACGCATGAGGCCATGCGCGAGGCGTTTCTCGCTCTCCGCCCCGCCGCGGCCTATGCGCTCATTGATGGGCGTCCCGTTCCCGATTTTCCCTGCCCGCAGACGGCACTCGTGGGCGGGGATCACCTGAGCCTGAGCATTGCCGCAGCGAGCATTCTGGCCAAGGTCGCCCGTGATCGCGAAATGGAACGCCTCGACGCGCTCTACCCGGAATATGGATTTTCCGTTCACAAAGGCTACCCAACTCCGGCGCATCTTGCCACACTCCGACGTTATGGCCCTTGCCCGGTTCATCGAAAAAGTTTCGCGCCTGTTGCTCAAGCCGCCGTCCGCTGAGGCGCCGCACCTCGAACTCGGACGGCGCGGAGAAGAATTGGCGGCCAGTTACCTCAAACGGAATGGCTACAGGGTTCTTCGCCAAAACTTCCGCGCGCCGCGCGGCGGCGAAATCGATCTCGTCTGCCGCGATAAACGGCACAACGAACTGGTTTTCGTCGAGGTCAAAACCCGCACAAGCGAGGCGTTCGGGCGTCCGTTTGATGCCGTCAATCAGAAGAAACGCCGGCTCCTTATTCGCGGTGCGATGGCGTGGCTTCGAATGCTCGAGATGCCGGATATCACGTTTCGTTTCGATGTCGTTGAGGTGATCGATACCTCGCCGCCGGAAATTCGGGTTCTTGAAAACGCCTTCCAGCTTCCCGACTCGTATTCCTACTGAGGGCGCAAACCCTCCGTAATCCGACGCAAATCGGACTCCGTAACGTCGCTCGTCACAAACGCCTCTCCCAGCCGCCGCAGCAGCACAAAACGAATCCCGCCTCGCTCAAACTTTTTATCTGTCCGCGTCGCCGCGAGAATATCATCTGTCGCGATATCCGAAGGCAGCGTCACCGGCAGGTCAAAATGCCGCAGCGCGCCGAGCACGCGATTTGCTTCGCTCTCGGACAAACCGGATTTCTCGACCGAGAGCCGACATGCCGCCACCAGCCCCAAGCTGATCGCTTCGCCGTGGAGGAAACGCCCGTAGCCGGCGGCGTTTTCGATCGCATGGCCGAGCGTGTGGCCAAAATTCAAGAGCGCGCGCACGCCTTTGGTTTCGAACTCGTCTTCGCCGACAATACTCGCCTTGATGGCCACGTTGCGCTCCACGATCGAGGGCACATCGTCGAGCCGGTCGAGCATCTCTGGATCGCGAATCGCAGCGTGTTTGATCACTTCGGCCATGCCTTCATTGAACTCGCGCGCCGGAAGCGTCGCCAGCGTCTCCGTGTCGGCAATGACTAATCGCGGCTGATGAAACGCGCCGATGAGATTTTTTCCGCCTCGCGCATTGACTCCCGTTTTTCCACCGACCGAGCTGTCGACCTGCGCGACGATCGTGGTCGGGAGTTGGATGAACGGAATTCCCCGGTAGTAAATTGCCGCTACAAAACCCGCGAGATCGCCAACGACGCCGCCACCGAGCGCGAACAGCGAGGACGAGCGATCCAGGCCTCCGGCGATCATTTCTTCGCAAACCGTCGCCGCGCACGCCATCGACTTTGAGGACTCGCCCGCGGGAACCGTCACGACGACCGGGTCAAATCCTGCAGCCGTCAATGACGCGAGCACTCTTTCGGCGTAAAGCGGCCCGACGACGGAATC
>JBBRHN010000110.1:0-7514 GCA_038222685.1 Chthoniobacterales bacterium
CGGCGTCCCGTCTCAGCCGTTGGAAGAATCAGTAACGTGTCGTCCCATGCGTTTCGCCCGCAATCCCGCGCAAGATGGCTCGCAACCGTCTGCGGCAGCGGCATCGTCTCGCGACAAAAAATCGTTTGCGGGGAGTGACGGCTCATCTTTTAGGATTGCAGCAAGTTTCCCGCCGAAAGTCGCTAGGAATTCCGTGATGCGGAAAAACTTGGATACTTTCGCCCGGGCTGCTATTACCAGCCGCGTGAGTCAGGAAGCCCCCACAATTGAAGTTGTCGGCGAACAAGAAGTTCATACGCTCGAACACGTCGATCAGTATTTGATGATCGGCAAGGAATCGGACGCCTCGGACATCCACCTCGGCGTCAACTCGGCTCCGATTTGGAGACGATTCGGTTTGCTCGAACCCATCTGGAGAAAAGCTCCGACATTGAGCGCGGCCGATACCGAGCGTCTTGCGATGGGCTTTCTCGACGAAAAACAAAAAGCGCAGCTCGCCGAGCGTGGCGACGTCGATTTTGCGTATTCGAATCAACTCGGTCGTTTCCGAACCAGCGTTGTCCGTCATCGTCTGGGTTTTGATCTGGTTTTCCGTATCATCAACAGCCGTGTGCGTTCGATGGATGAGCTCGGCCTCCCGCCGCAACTAAAACTTCTTACGCAATACCAAAACGGTCTCGTTCTCGTCACCGGCTCCGTTGGCAGCGGAAAGAGCACGACGCTGGCGGCCCTCGTCGATGAAATCAACGGCCACCGCCAAGATCACATCATCACGCTCGAGGATCCCATCGAGTATATTATCAACTCCCGCGGATGCCACGTCACCCAGCGCGAAGTTCACACTCACACCAAATCCTTCGCCAACGCCCTGCGCGGTGCTTTGCGTGAAGACCCGGACGTCATCATGGTTGGTGAAATGCGCGATCTGGAAACCATCTCGCTGGCGATCACTGCCTCTGAGACGGGTCACCTCGTGTTAGGCACTCTGCACACCAGCAACGCAGCCCGCACGCTGGACCGAGTGCTCGACGTTTTCCCAACGGATCAACGCGATCAAATCCGCATCATGGTAAGTGAATCCCTCCGCGGTATCGTCTCTCAGCAGCTCGTGCCGCGTGCCGACGGAAAGGGACGCGCCCTCGCCATCGAAATCCTCATGAACACGCCGGCCGTCGGCAACGTCATTCGCGAGGCGAAGACGTTCATGTTGCCGGGCATCATCCAGACCGGACGCAAACTCGGCATGAAGCTCATGGACGATTCTTTGCAAGAGCTCTTCCAAGCGGGAACGATCTCCGCCGAAGAAGCTGTGTATCGCGCCGAGCAAAAAAATCTCATGATGCAGATCACCGGACATCGCTGATATGGCTTACATCGATCAGTTTTTTCAAGTTCTCATCGAGACGGGAGCCTCGGATCTCCACCTCGGCGAGGGGCAGGCTCCCAAAATTCGGCGCCACGGCGAAATTGTGCCCATCCGCGAGGAGTTGCTCACCAATCAAGAGATGACCTTCATGCTCCAGGAGATCTGCGGAGACCGCCGCTGGCAAAAATTCGAGGAGCACGGCGATCTCGATTTCGCATACGAGATGGACGAAAATAATCGCTTTCGTTGCAACTATCTCAAGCAAACCAATGGCTACGGAGCGGTCTTCCGCATTATCCCGACCAAAATCAAGACGCTCGAGGAATTGGGCGTTCCGCCGGTGATCAAAACCTTCGGGCACATGCGTGGCGGCATCGTTCTTGTCACCGGTCCGACAGGTTCGGGGAAGAGCACGACCCTGGCCGCGTTGATCGATTATATCAACACGAACTTCTCCCGGCACATCGTGACGATTGAGGAGCCTATTGAGTTTGTTCACCGCAACAAGATGAGCATCATCACCCAGCGCGAGGTGCCGGAGCATACTCCGTCGTTCCCCATCGGCCTCAAAGCGGCCCTGCGCGAAGACGCCGACATCGTGCTCGTCGGCGAAATGCGCGATCTGGAGACCATTTCCCTCGCACTCACGGCTGCGGAAACCGGACTGCTCGTGTTCGGCACTTTGCACACCAACAACTCGCGCAAAACCGTTGACCGTATGATTGACGTTTTCCCGAGCGATCAGCAGGCGCAAGTTCGCACCATGCTTGCCTCGTCGCTGCGCGGCGTCGTGGCCCAGCTGCTGATGAAACGCTGCGACGGCGGAGGGCGTGTCGCCGTCAACGAAATCCTCGTCGTCAACAACGCCGTCTCCGCCATCGTTCGCGAAGGCGCGACCCAAAAACTCCAAGACGTCATCGTCGGCGGAAAAAGCGAGGGCATGCAGTTCATGGACGACGCCATTTGGGAACAGCTCGTAGGCGGCACTGTTTCCCCTCACGAGGCCTACATGAAGGCCATTGACAAGCAGCGCTTCAAAGCTTTTCTGCCCGCTGAAGAAGCAGATCTCGTCAACGCCGCCGGCGTGCCTGACGACGTTTCACACGAGGATCTCGGAAAAAAACCTCAGCTCCGCCCCAGAAAATAAATGCGCGCGAAGCTCAAAATTAAAGCTTCCTCGGGCGAGCCGTTTGAAGTTGAAATCGGCAACACCGCCACAATCGGACGCGGCCGCGACAATACCGTCAGCCTCCACATGAGCGCCGACGTCTCGCGCCAGCACGCCATCGTCCGCTGTCACAATGCCTGGCAATACCAAATCATGGACCTCGGCAGTCGCAACGGAACCTTTGTCAACGGGCGCCGCGTCATCACGCCCGTCATCCTTGAAAACGGCGCGACCATTCGCATTACCAATAACGAACTCGTCTTCGAGCAAAGCGACGGACCGGCTCAGGAAAATGCTTACGAAGCAACGATCGCTGCCGGCACGGATGCTAATAATGACGAATCCGCCACCGTTGCCATTATGGTCTGCGACATCCGCGGGTTCTCCACGATGTCCGAGATTCTGCCCGAAGACATCCTTGCCCGCACGCTTGGCGAATGGTTCCGCGAAGCCGGTAACCTCGTCCAGTCTCAGGGCGGCACTATCGATAAGTTCATTGGAGACGCGATTCTCGCGTATTGGATTCGCGGCACAGAACCCGGCGACGAAGTGGCCAAGGCGTTTCATACCGGACGACAGCTCCTCGAACGCGCCAAGTCCCAGCGCTGGCCGGGGCACCCCGACAAACCTTTTAAAATTGCCGTCGCCCTGCATCAAGGCAACGTCACGTGTGGTAACATCGGGCTCGTCGCTCAACGCGACGCGACGATCATTGGCGATGCCGTCAACACCGTCTTCCGCATGGAAGGCGTGATGAAACAATTCAACGAACTCCTCGCCGCATCGGGCGACTTCGTCGGTCTTCTCCCGGAAGCTCCCCGCAGTGAGTTCCGCGACCTTGGTGAACATCAACTCAAGGGAAAAAACCAACTCGTCCGCATGTTCGGCCTCGGCGTCGCTCCGTAGTGGCATGAACAAAAACGACTGGACGATTCTCTTCGTGCGGCTCCTCGGGCTCTACCTCGTGGCCATCCATATCGCAACCTTCGCCATGACAGCCGCCACGCTCGTCATCGTTCTCACCCAAGGCCCGAAAAACGTGCCGATCAACTACTCCGTCTGGCAAGCACCGACCGTTTCCCTATTGATCCTCCTGATCGGCATTCTCCTCATTGCAAAAGCCGCGGCGATCAACGCGACCCTCCAAAAAAGCAAGCCGCGCTAGGAAGCTCGCCGCCACGCTCGAATCATTGCGCGCCGGATTGATCTGCATTTTCGTCACCAACATCCAAACCTCCGAATCACGTTCCCGCGCCCAACGACCCATTCAAATTTCGATGTTCGATGTTGAATGTTCGATGTTCCTCCCGCAAATCCAGCAATACGATTTTTTTGGTGCCACCGGCCGCTAGGCCATCCGCCGTTGCTGGCAGCCGATCCAGGCAGCGAAAAGGCCTATGACGACGTGCGACATCAGCACCCAGAGACAAAGTGCCGCCGGCGACAAAGCCGTTTGCACCACCATCTGAGCGATCTCGTAGTAGCGTTCGCCCTTGAGCGTTTGCAGGATCCCCGACCAACTCCAATACGCCGCGATAAAAGGCCTCACTGCGTTGCCCACCACGTCCGGCAATGCTAGCACTGCTCCCGAGAGCGGAAGCTGGAATCCCACCAGATAGATCGACACTAAGGATGCCTGCTCCGCTGAACCGAGAAAACTCGAAACCGCTAGGCACACCGACGTCATCGCCGCATTCACTAAGATAAGAAAAATAAGCTGAGTGCCCAGATCGCCTGGAAATCCACAAACGTAGTGCACAAACAGCCCCATCCACACGGATTGCGCCAGCACGAGGAACGATAAAAACGCTGCCTTACTCGCGACATAGCTCAGCGGACTCAGTCCTGAGAGCTTTTCCTTCTCGAAGATCAAGCGTTCCGCCGCAATCTCCCGCCCTGAGTTGTTTGCTCCCATGAGTGTAAGCAAAATCACTTGGAACATCGCGATCCCCGAGACCAGGCTGCCGATTTTAGAGGCCTGCACCAAAAAATCCTTAGCCTCGACCAGTTGCTCCACCACGTTGAGATCCATTCCCATGCTGAGGTTTTTTACCGCAGGCAGACCGTTCCAAGCAAATACCGCCACCAGAACAGGAAACCCAAAAATCAACCCTAACTGTAAGGCCACTTGCGCCTTCGTTCGGAAAAAAATCTTCACGCGTCTTGAAAGCAACGTGAGAAACTGACTCAAGGCACCCGGCACTGGCTCTGCGTTCTTCGCAGGCAAAGTTGCGCTTTTAGGCTCGCTCGACCCTGTCTCCTCGTGCACCGCCGCGCTGTCGAAACTCACTCGCCGCAACGCCGGTCCCGTCGAAGCCGCCGCGGCTTCGCTGAAGGCATGGCGATGCTTTTTCCAAGATTGCGACCACTCCTTCGGCGAGCGCGTTTCGAGTTGCGAATACAGATCCTGAGCGTCGTCCACCCGGAAGTAATGCCCCAAATATGCCGCCGGTCCGTGATAGGCAACGACGCCTTGGAATAAGACTAACACGGAATCATAAAGATCCAGATGGCGCAGACTGTGCGTCACCGACAACACCACCCGGCCATCGCTCCGCGACAACCCATGCAGCAATCGCACGATCTCGTCCTCGGATTGCGGATCGAGGCCGCTAGTCACCTCATCTGCCAGCAGGATCGCCGGTTTGCTCACCAACTCCATCGCAAGCGCCAGTCGCCGTCGTTGGCCACCAGAGAGAATGCTCACTAAGTGGTCGTGAAACTCCGCCATCCCCACCTCATCCAACACCGAAGAAACCCGCTCCTCAAGCTCCGCAGCAGGCACACCGCGAACTCTCAAGCGCATCGAATACGACACACACTCGCGCACGGTCAGTTCCTCGTGCGCAATGCTGAACTGCGGAACATACCCGATCTCCGAAGGCGAAAAATCCGTTTCGGCCACGTTCCTTCCGTGCCACCAAATCGCCCCTTCCTCCTCGCCTGGCGCAATTCCAGCGATCACCTTTAACAACGTGCTCTTCCCGCATCCCGAAGGACCAATGATCGCCCCGAAATGCCTTTCCCTATACCGGGCATTCACATCCGACAGCAACGGGCGCACGTCCTCTCCGGCGCCAACAAACAACGTCACATCAATAAGTTCTAACACTCCCCACACCCTGCCCGATCGCCCCGCCCGTTGACAACCTCGAAGTGGAAATTCTGGCGTTGCGCGCTGGAGATCGAGGTTTGATTCGGGTTAATGCGAAATTCGAAAGTTGCATACCCCCCCGGCATCTCCTTTACTCGCAGATCCCCCGGCCATTCGCTCCAGTGGCCTCCATGAGTGTCTTTTGGAGATATCCTCGTCGTTCGGCAAAATTGTAGAGATTTATCGGGCTGCCAAAAATATTCAGGCGGCTGCGGGGATTGCCTTCTATCGAATCCAGCCATGATTAAATTTCCTGAGATCGAATCGTTGCGATATTTCGATCTTCAAATACAGCCGAAAAAGACCCCTATTCTTCGAGTTCGGTTAGGGTCGCCATTTCGCTGTCCGCGAAATTCGCTTCTCCACCTAACAAAACAAACGGGGAGTTAAGGGCTCGGGTTTTTGTGGAGGTTGGCGATGAGGGAGGTGTAGGTTTGGGAGGGGTTGTCGCCGAGGTGGTCGGTGGCGCGGCGGCGGAGATTGTTTTGGTAGTCGATGCGGAAGAGGCCGAAGCGGGGAGTGAACGAGCCCCATTCGTAATTGTCGGTGAGGGACCAGTGGAGGTAGCCGAGCATCGGGAAGCCTTCGCTACGGAGTTGGATGATCTGTGCGAAATGCTCGCGGAGAAAGTCGCTGCGCGAGACGTTGTCGCGGCGGCGTCCGCAAATGCTGTCGTCGACTTGGCAGCGCACGGCCATGCCGTTTTCGGCGATGAGGATGCCGCGGCCCGGGAAGGCTTTAGCGTAGTAACGGCAGAACGCAGAGAGGCCGCCGGGCAGGACGTGCCAGTCCCACCATTTGCTCGAGAGGCCGTCCATGAAATGGCCGTGCAGGCTGATGCTCGGAAACTCCAAATCGGAAAACGTGGGGGGGCGAAAAATATGGCCGAGGAAGGGGTCGTAGTAGTCGAGGCCGAGGTAGTCGAGCACGCGGGTTCGCTTCGAGCGGGCGGCTTCTTCGAGAAAAAAGGCGAAGGCGCCGGGAGTGGCGGCGCGCCCTGCGAGGACGTTAGCGAGGCGGTGGACGCCGCGTCCGAGCCATGCGAAGAAGTCGCCGCGGTAAACGAGGCGCGCGTCGGCGAGGCCGTCGCGAAGTGCGTCGGCGCGGGATTTGAGATACGGGCCGAGCTCGTGAGCGGCGATGTTGTTTTCGCGGAGGCAAAGAAGGTCGAGGAGCATGTTTTCCGACCAATACACATCGCTGCAAAAAGTGTTCATGGTCACTTGAGGGGCGGGCCATTGGCGATCTTCGTAGATGTCGTGAATGGCGTTGTAGGCGCGCACATGCGCGGAAAGGAGGCGGTTGTAAGCGCGCACGCCGGTCGTGATGCCAGCTTCGGCACCGCCGGGAAAGTGGTGGCTCAAATAGGTGTTGAGAACGAGCATGTTTGGCTCGTTGAGAGTGACATACCAGGCGACGGGTTTTTGTTGGTGAACGGCGACGAGGCGGTCGTTGACGTGCGCAACGGTGGTGCTCACAAAAGTCTCGAACGCGGCGGGCGTGGCGTCATCGAGCCAGGCGTCGACACCGAGCCATGCGGGGTGGGTGAAGTGTTGGAGCGTGACGACGGGCTCCATTCCAAACTCGCGACAGGCAGCGATGCGGTCGGCGTAAGCGTCCATCGCGGCGGGATCGAATTCCGGAGCGTATGTCGCGGTGCTGCTGGTGGAGGGTTGAACGCGGGACCATTCGATGCTGAGGCGAAAGGCGTTGAGACCCATTTCGCGACAGAGGGCGAAGTCGTCGCGGTATCGGTTCCAAAAATCCACGGCGACGCCGGTGCGGGCAACGCGTCCCTGTGCCTCGGCGGCGGCCCAGTTGTTTTT
>JBBRHN010000111.1:0-7471 GCA_038222685.1 Chthoniobacterales bacterium
GGGAAGTCCGCCCCCGGTGAGCGCGCCTTTGCGAACGGTTTCGCGGGCCTTGCGCGCTGCTTCGCGTGCGCGGGCCGCCATGAGGCACTTTTCAATAATGCGCTTACCGACGTTCGGATTCTGATCGAAGTGCAACATCAAACCCTCGTAGCTGATCGAGCCGACGATACCGTCCACCTCGGGCGAGATGAGCTTTACTTTAGTTTGCGATTCAAATCGCGGATCCGGGTGCTTCACGCTGACCACGGCCGCGAGGCCTTCAAGCACGTCGTTGCCGGTGATTGGCACGTCCTTTTCTTTAAGGAGGGAATTATTTTTCGCGTATTGATTGATCGCGCGAGTGAGAGAGCCCCGAAACCCACTGCTGTGCGTGCCGCCGTCGGGATTGGGCACGGCGTTGGTATAGCAGAGAAGTTGTTCGTTGTAGGTATCGGTATAATGCAGGCCGATTTCAACGATCACTTTGTCACGAGTGCCTTTGAACAAGATGACCTTCGGATGCACGACGGTTTTGTTCTCCACGAGCCGCCCGACAAAGTCCTCGATCCCCTTCGGATGGACAATTTCGATAGGCTTCGAGCCGTCCTGGCGCTCGTCAAGAAACGTGAACGACAGCGGCGCGTTGATGTATGCGATATCGTTGAGGCGCGTGATGATGCGCTCGGCGCGGAACTCCGTCGTCTCCAGAAAAATCTCCGAATCCGGCATAAACGTAATCAGCGTGCCGGTTTGCTTTTTCGACTTCACCTCGGCAATAACGTGAAGGCTCTCTTTGGTGACGCCGCGCTCGAACGACATCGCGTGGATCTTCGCGTCGCGCGTCACTTCCACTTTGAACCACTCCGAGACAGCGTTCACGCACTTCGCGCCCACACCGTGCGTTCCGCCGGAATACTCGTAGTTTCCCTGACCGTATTTTCCGCCGGAGTGCAGGCGCGTGAGCACCAACTCGACGCCGGGGATTCCTTCCTCCTTATTAATGTCCACCGGGATGCCGCGTCCGTTGTCGCGAATCGAAATCGAGCCGTCGGAGTGAATCGTCACGTCGATGTGCGTGCAATGCCCGGCGAGAAACTCGTCCACCGAGTTGTCCAACACCTCGCTCACGCAATGGTGAAGCGCGCGCTCATCGGTGCCGCCGATATACATACCCGGCTTCTTGCGTACCGCCTCGAGGCCTTTGAGGGAGCTCAGGTCATCGGCATTGTAGTCACTGGCCTTAAAATCAGGCGTTGGTTTGGCGGTATATTTTTCGGGTGTTGGTTCGTCGGACATCGGGGTCAAAGGTGATTTGCGAGCGTGCTCGTGGTCGACTTTCAAAACTAGTGGATCGCGCGCCGGAGGCAACAAATTTTCGCAATGTGCTGGCTTTCCCTACAGGATATTGAGATGGAACTAGTGCCATCCACAAGATGTTGGGTTCCATTAAAAAAATCTCTCAACTCCCGCTCCTGCTCACCGAGGGTCTCTTAACGATCATTTTTGCGTGCCTCGCCGGAGCGGCTTACACATGGAACCGCACGTCGATTTTTTACGCAGGCGAGGTCTATTTCGTCGATGGGGATTGTTTCGCACGAATGGCCCGCGTGCGACTCACCGAAGAGGCGATCTTCCAGCCGCTCCGGCAACACGGATTCGAAAACTTCCCGTTCGGCACCATCCCGCACACAACCGCCCCTCTGGATTATCTTATTATTTTTCTCCATTCCATGTTGATCCCCATCACAGAGAATGCTCTCGCCGTCGCAGGCGCCTTTATCTCACCACTGCTCGGCGTCGCCACGGTTGTCTTCCTTTCCGTCTGGTCTCAAGCGACCCGCGTTCCCCTTCGCTGGCCGATGCTCATTCTCTTCGCCTTTTCGCCGATTACGGCCCACGCGTTTCTGATGGGTCGTCCGGATCACCAATCCCTCATCCTCGCCCTCGTCACCGTCGCGCTCGCGGCCGAGATCTCGCTGTGGAAAAAAGATCGCCGCTCGTGGGCATACGTCTCCGCCGCCGCTTGGGGACTAGCGCTCTGGGTTTCGCTGTTTGAACCCCTCGTCGTCCTCGGGTTCGTGCTCACCGCGCGCGCTCTCCGCTGGAAGTTCGGCCCGCCAATACCCCACTGGCCTCGAATCGGGCCGCTCGCCGTGTTTTTTGGTATCCTCGCCCTATCGCTTATATGGGAGGGCTGGCGTTCGCCGGGCTTCGATCCCGCGTTCGCACGCTGGGCGTTGACCATCGGCGAACTGCGTCACGGTTCGCTCGGGACACTTCTCAACTGGGGCGGGCTCATGGCTATCGCCGCACCCGCGCTGCTGCTTTTCATTTTCTGGAAACATCGCCAACGAGAGGCTCTTCTCTGGTGTGGTGCGATCCTTGTCTTCGCCGCACTCACGTATTGGCATGTGCGCTGGGGATACTTTTTCGCGCTCATCCTTGCTCTGAGCCTGCCGATGGCGCTCACGGCATTCCGGTCCAAGGCCTTTGCCATGATGCTCTTCGTGGTAGCGCTCTGGCCCATCGCGGCAGCGTGGGAGGAAACGCTCTACCCCGAAAACGACGTCTTCCGCGCTCGCATCGAACAACTTGCCGACGCCGTTGCCCTCCGCGACGTCTCGCTGCAAATAGCAGACCCCTCCGGCGGCGGCGTCTTAGCACCATGGTGGTTTAGTCCAGCCGTGGTCTGGTGGTCCGGACTCCCGTGCATAGGCGGCTCGTCACATCAAAGCCTGCCAGGCATCGTTGATTCCGCGAAATTCTACCTCGCCACCGACGACGCCGATGCGCTGAACATTCTCAGCTCAAGAGACGTCACTTACGTTATCGCCTACGAACCGAGTCGCTTGGAGGAAAACTCCGCGCAAGTCCTCGGCACCCCGATCCCGCCAAACGCACTCATTCGCCGCATCTCGCCGCCCTCCAAAGACAAGCCGGCCTTTCTCGATTCTATCTACGCTAACCGCTTCTTCCAACTCTTCCGCGTGGATCGAGTGTCAGCGGATTTCCAGTAGCAAAATCAGCTGCCCAGCGCCCCACTGTGGCCCCCGGATGTAAAGCGGCGCGTTCCGTGCCAGCCGCACCTCGGTCGTGAGCAGTGGCGATTTGTCACGAAAAAGTTCGAGCCTGATCGCGTAGTGCGTCTCCTCCCGGCGCAGGCTGGTTAACTGAAAAAAGAAATCCTCGCTCGGCACCAACCAATCCTCCGTGCCGCTATCGATCTCCTTGCGCCGATCCCCCAAAAGATACAGCGAATTGTAACCAAACACCTTTTTAATCGTCGGGGCAAACGCCTCCAGTTTCGCCGGCACCTCCCGCGCAGGCGTCTCATTCGTTGCGAGCACCAACGCACTCCACACGCCGTTGGACGCGTGCACGCAGCCGGTTCCGAACATCAACAATGCAAAAATCGTCCGCCTCATCGCACTCGCTCATCCCCTGGAATATAGTCCGTCCCCTCCATCCAAATCACCGCACCGCGATGATCCGGCGCCTGAAATGCATAGGCCGAAATCGCCGGATTCGCCGCCCGCGCCGAAACCACCTGCGAGACAAAATCCGCCTCGCTCCTCGGCCGAAAAGCCCCCGGCAAACACACCGCGCTCAGCAACGCCGCGGTCGCAAGACACCCCGCTCCCGCCCATGCCAGTGAAAACCACCGCTTAGGCTCCGCGCGCGGTAAACGCACCTTCCGCTCGATTTCCCGCAAAATTCCCGCGTTGAAAAAATCCGGCGACGGCGTCTCAATCTCACCCGCCCGCCGCACCATCGCCTCTCTCAACGCCCGCCACGCAACGCCCTCTTCCAACGCCGCCGCATCCAGCGAAGCCTCAAACTTCCGCCGCTCGGTCTCGCTCATCTGCCCATCCAGCCAACGCGTGTGATCGTGTTCAAAGTCGCTCATAAAAATCCCTCAGCTCCAACTGCATTTTTCGCCGCGCGTGAAAGAGCCGCGACATGACCGTGCCGTGCGAGCATCCCACCCGCTCGGCAATCTCTTCGTAAGATAAATCCTCGATCTCTCGCAACACGAGCACCGCCCGGTGGTCGGGACTGAGCGTTGCCAAAGCCTCATCGATTCTCCGCTGCACCTCGGCGCGATCAATGGAATCTCCCGGACGCTCCGGCGTGGAGGGCGTCGTCCGCGAAGCCGCATCGATTCCATCCGGCGTCTCGCCCCACTCCCCTTGCGGACGCCGCGCCCGCATACGGCAGATGTCGATGGCGCGATTGGTGGCGATGCGATGCAGCCACGTCGAGAACGCGTGCCGCCCGTCGAACCCCTCCAACGACTGCCAGGCCCGAATGAACACTTCCTGCGCGACGTCCATCGCCTCGTCCGCACTTCCGAGCATTTGGTAGACAAGGGCAAAAATTCTCCGCCGGTGCCGCGTGACGAGTTCATCGAAGGCACGGGTATTCCCGAGCTTCGATCTCCGCACAAGTTCCTCGTCCGTTGGTTCTTCCTCATCCATTGGTGTAACGTCGCAGCATCAGAACCATTCAATCCAGCGGCATCTCATGCCGCCGGTGAATCACCCATGACGCTTCCGCCACTCGGCCCGATACTCGTTCATGAGAATGATCACCCGATCGCGAATCCGGAAAATTAATCGCCTAACCGTGCTCGGCTGACGTCCGCTCAGCATCCCCGCTGCCGTCAGCTTCGCGCACGAATCCAGCGCATCATTGGCCGCCTTCAACGCCCGCTTGAGATACGCAATCGTCATCCCGATCTCAGCCTCGTCGTCGACGCACAGCGCCGCCGAGAGCTTCGCGCCGCAGATCGCCGCCCGAGTCGCCAACGACACCGCATACGGATGATCCTTTAACTTTTCGTCCGACTCGATCCAGAGCGAGATCCATCGGTGCAGCCGCAACGTGTCCCGATAAATCGGTGACCTCGAAAAAACATGAAACTGCTCGCTGTCGTCGTCGCCAAACTCCAGCTCCTCCACACCCTCAATCTCCTCGATCTCTACGTCCGCTTCGCCATTTTCCCAGCCCATTTCCTTCGCGATCAGCGCATCGCGATCCGGGTGATCTTCATATTTGTCCAGAAGGCCAAAATACTTCTCCGTCGTGCGATCCTGCTCCTGCAAGAAGCGCTCCCAGTCGTATTCATCCCAGACATCTTTGGCAAAAAAATCCTCGTCATCGGGCATAACAACTATTCGTTAATTCAGACTCGCACCCTCTGCAAAGGATTTTTCCACTTGCAACCGCAACTGCCCGCACGCAGCCGCGATATCGTGCCCCTTTTCCCGCCGCAACGTCGCATCCACCCCCGACCTCCGCAACACCGCCAAAAACGCTTCCTGCACCTCCACTTCCGGTCGCGCCCAATCCAGCCCGATCACGGTATTGTAAGGGATCAAGTTCACCTTTGCCGTCACCCGCCGCGCGTGCCCCGCCAGCAATCGCGCCTGCTCCGGAGAATCGTTCACCCCGGCAATGAGAATATACTCAAACGTCATCCTCTGCCGCTTCTTTGCCATATAATCCTCACACGCCTCCAGCAATTCCTCCAACGGATACTTCCGATTCACCGGCATGATCTCCCCCCGCACCTCATCCGTCGCCCCATGCAAAGAAATCGCCAGCCGGATTTGCAACGGCTGCTCGGCCAGCAACCGAATCTGCGGCACCAGTCCTGACGTCGAAACCGTCATGTGCCTCGCCCCCAAACCGACGCCCCACGGCGCATTCAAAATCCCAATCGCCCGCATCAGATTTTCGTAGTTCGCCAGCGGTTCCCCCATGCCCATGAACACGATGTTGTTGATCTTCTCTCCACCCAGCGCCTCCACCTGCAAAAACTGATCCACAATCTCCCCCGCCGACAAATTCCTCTTCAACCCATCCAGTCCGCTCGCGCAAAATTTGCACCCATACGCACATCCCACCTGGCTCGAAATACAAATAGTCCGCCGATCCGACGCCTCCCCGTAAAGCGCAGGCGATGCCGGAATCAACACGCTCTCCACCATCTGCCCATCCTCCAGCTTGAACAAAAACTTCCGCGTCGTGTCCTCTGCCCCCGACACCCGAACCTGCGACAACGCCACCGGCGGAAACTCCGCCGCCAACTTCCCCCGCAACGCCGCCGGCAAATTCGTCATCTCGTCCCAATGCCTCACCCTCTTCTCATATAACCACTCCACAATCTGCTTCGCCCGAAACTTCGGCTCCCCCATCCCGCGCAACCGCGCCTCCCATTCCTCCAGACTCAGTGACAAAACATCCACCCCTCCACCAAAACACACCCCCCGTGAACTTCAAGCCACTTCCCACTTAACAACTGTTCGTCCAACTCGTCGGCATTCAATAAAAAAGGTGTCATTGATGAATAGCTGCACCCAAAAAAACGTAACCACCAGAAGTCACGCGCACGGGCGCAGAACATACCGCATCCGCCGCCACGCACCTCACCGCATCCTGGAGGCTACGGCTTCAGGATCGCAATCGTCCTCGCCCCGCCCCGCTCGATCAGAACCAGTGCTCCTTCATCAACGAGGTCGCTCGCAAGAATTTTGTCCAGATCCTTCGAGTTCAGCACCGGCTTGCCTGCAGCTTCCGTGATGATGTCGCCTTTCTCAATACCTGCCACAGCGGCGGCACTTCCTTCTTCAACCTCCACTACAACAACCCCACCCGTGGCCTGGCGCTCCATGCCCATTGAGTTGAGCAAGGCGGGCGTCGCATCGCGATACGACATCCCGGGCGACGAGGGCTGCGCTTGCGGAGCTCCGTTCTCCGGCACCACCGCACGGCGCGGGCGAATAGAGGCCTGCTGAAAATCCGGACGCTCACCCGTCTTCACATTCAGCGCAACGGTCTTGCCACGACGCCACACGTCAAGGGCCACACTCTGCCCGATCTGCTTCCGCAAAATCTGCCGCTGGAGGTCAATTGCCAGGCTCACTTCGACGCCATCGACTTTCGTGATCACATCGCCTGCCTGCAAGTCACTCGACTGGGCGGGCGCGCCGGGCTCGATGCCTCTCACGAGAACCCCGCGGGCGACATCGGGAAAAACGCGGCGCAATTCGGGAACTTCCTCGATGCCCGCAATTGCAATCCCCAGCCATGGTCGCCGCACGCGGCCGTCGTCGGCGAGTTGATCGGCGATGCTTTTGGCAACGTTGATCGGAATCGCAAAGCCAAGCCCGCGATTCATGCCGGAGATAAGCGTGTTCACACCGACTACGCGACCATCGATATCGCTGAGTGGACCGCCGCTATTGCCGGGGTTAATCGAGGCGTCCGTCTGGATCAACTCGCCATATCGTTGGCTGAGATCCCGATTTTTCGCACTCACCACTCCAACCGTGAACGTGTAAGGCAGCTCCATTGGAGTCCCAATCGCAAACGCAAACTGCCCCACGCGCACCTTGTCGCTGTCGCCAATGTCCGCGACCACCAAGTCCTTCGCATCAATCTTGAGAACCGCGAGATCCGTGCTTTCATCAACCCCAACAATCTCGGC
>JBBRHN010000112.1:0-7451 GCA_038222685.1 Chthoniobacterales bacterium
GCGCGCTTGGATCTCGATCTCGCGCATCCGCACCGGCACAGACTCTTGTGCCCGCGACGACAACCGCGCCCGCTCGTAGTTGCTCATGGCTGCAAGTCTGGAACCGGCGGGGGCGGCAGTGGTGTTGGAGTCGGCGTAGGCAAAGGTGTCGGCGTCGGTGTTGGCTTTGACGTGGGTTCTGGCACGGGCTCCGTGAGAGCAATCGGCGCGGGCGTTGGCACTGGCGTTGGCGCCGCTCCCAAAGCGTTCAAGAAAAGATTGCGCAGCGGACCTGCCGGCGAATCCGCCGCGCCAGATGTCGCGACGATGGAAGCCTCGTCCGCACGTCCGAGCGCCTGAAGTGCGGCGATTCGTTCGAGGTCGATGCGGCGCGCGACCAGCGGAGGCGACGCGATTTTCGAAGCGGCATCGAGACTCTGGACCGCATCGCCGCTCTGGCCGGCGTCGAGCTGGGCCACGCCGAGAGCTTCGAGGAACATGCTATTGCCGGATTGCGCAGCGGCTCGTTTGAGATCACGGGCAGCGGGGATCGGCCCGCCGCTGACGCCCGTCACAATTCCCCGATATGTTTGCCATGGATTGAGATTGTCCGTCGCTGGCGAGAACCACGCGCGATACGGACGATAGAGCGGGTCACCGATCACCGTGCCCATCCACGACAGCGCCCGCTGAGAAATATACGCGCTCTCTGCAAACGTCATGCCGGCCATCAACCGATCTTGAAAAATATCGAGATTCGCCGTCAGCGAGAGGTAGGGCTCGTAGACATTCCCCATCGTCGCAGCGACACCGTGCGCCACCAGCGGCCCGCACCAAAACGCCTCCGCGTTTCTCAACGAGGCCGCACTGAAGGAGTGGATGTGCACTGCCACTGCACCACGCTGAAATTGAAACCCGGGCTCTGCAAACGGCCCGTTCACCGTGTCGTTATACCACCCATAGTAAATCGCAGCATCCGTGACCGGAAATCCCGCAGGAATCGTCGCAGGCAGGTTGTCAAAAATGACCGGGATCCCCGCCGGACGCATCGCGGCGACGAGGTTGTTCATCCACGCGTCGCCTTCGGCATAACCACCCGACGTGATGTTGCGCGCATCGACGTAGGCCCACCCCCACAGCCCAGACCGCTCAGCCGTCAGCGCGTCGTCGATCATGGCCCGCACCATGATCACCGTCGGCCCGTCGAGTCGCGCGGGCAGGAGAATTCCGGGATCAATCGGATTCTCCAGAATCGGTGTGAATCGGCGAAAATACGGATTCGGCAGTAGCCCGGCCACGCTCGGCACAGGAATCCCCAGCGCCGCCAATTCGCTATCCACCGCCGCGTCGTTCCGCGCCGCCACGAGCTCGGGCAGGCCTTGGACAAACGTCGCCGGCGGGATCGTCGCGTCCGGGCTGATCTTCAACGGCACGCCGCGCATGATTGCGACAAACCGGATCGTCGTCGCCATCACAACCCGGCCCGCTCCCATCTTCCACCATCCGCGCTTTTTAAAAATCTCCCGCAACGGCCCGGCGATGGTTGCGTCGTAATCCGCCCGCGAGATTTCTTCGGCGGACGAACAGTTCAGGCCGACCACTTGCGAGGGCGGAATCTCGCGTTTGGTGGCGTAGTATTGGGCGAGGCTTTTGGAGTCCGGATCGTTCGTATTAAACAACACGATAGTCGCCTTCGCCTCAGGCGTCGCATCAGCCCGCGTAGACGGCACCGCCAGCACGAGCGCGAGAAAAAACGCCAGGCTAAACTTGAATGCGAAGTCCATCATAAGCCAAACGAATTTCCGGCGGCAAAAATCCCTCTGTCGCACTGTGCCCGAGATCGTGACACATGTGAATGAAGTAGGTTTTTCCTGGCCGAATCCGGTCGACCACTGCCAGCGCCTCGTCGATCGAAAGGTGCGTCGAGTGCGACGCATGACGCAGCGCGTCGATCACCAGCACATCGACCCCGCGCGCGGCCTCTTCGGCTTCCGGCGGCACCGCCTGGCAATCTGTCATGTAGGCAAAACGCTTGCGTCCGCCCCGCTGAAAAACCAACCCCGTCGTCTCCATGCGCCCGTGCGGCAGCGTCATCGGAACCAACTCCGTCTCACCCAAAAAAAATGGCCCGACGATTTCGTGCGCTTGCGGCCGCACGTAGGTGCGGAACTTCGGGGTCTCATCGAACGCGTAGTGAAAAACCCGCGCAAGATCATCGAGCGTTCGCCGCGAGCCATACACCGGAATCGCACGATCCTCGACCTCACAAAACCTCCGTAGATCATCAAACCCCAAAATGTGGTCACAGTGCGAATGCGTATAAACCACCGCATCCAGAGCCGTGATCTCCTCCCGTAGACATTGCGTTCGAAAATCCGGCGGCGTATCGACGCAAAATGCCACCTCTGGCGTCCGCACATAAATCGCCGTCCGCAGCCGCTTGTCCCGAGGATCCCGCGACCGGCAAACCGTGCATTCGCACCCGATCACCGGAATGCCATGCGATGTGCCCGTTCCCAGAAATGTGATTTCAATATCTCGCATCGCTTTTCTTTCAGCGCGGAGAGTGGCATAGTCCGCAAATGTCCGCAACGCTGGCATCCCTAAGAATTCGAAATCTCGCGCTCGTGGAGGACCTCCTCTGGGAGCCGTCGTCAGGCTGCGTCGCGGTCACGGGCGAGACCGGCGCGGGAAAATCCATCATCCTCGGTGCCATCAAACTCCTCCTGGGCGAACGCGCGGACAAATCCCTCGTCCGCTCCGGCGCAGACGCCTGCTCGGTCGATGGCGCATTTTCGCTGCCTGCCGAGTCGCCCATCCACGCGCTTCTCGAAGCGGCGGGCCTCGAGCCTTGCGAGAGCGGTTCGCTCATCATCCGCCGCTCCATCACGCTGGCTGGCGGCGGAAAACAATTCGCCAACGGTTCTCCCTGCACGCTCGCCCTGCTTCGCGAAATTGGCGACCGCCTCGTTGACCTTCACGGCCCCCACGATCACCAAAGTCTCTTCTCCCGCGATCAGCAAATGCTGCTCCTCGACGCCTTCGCTAACGCCTCGCCGCTCCGCCAAACCTACGCCGCAGCCCGCAAGGAATGGATGCAACTCGACACCGAAAAGAAACGCCTCACCGAGGACGCCGCCGCCCTCGCCCGCGAAGCCGACCTTCTCGAACATCAAGTCCGCGAGATTGAATCCGCCTCGCTCGATTCCGCCGAGGAAGAGCCCCTCCTCGCCCGCCAAAAAGCCAGCGCTAACGGACACCGCCTCGCCGCCATCTGCGAGCAAATGCAGGCCCTCACTGGCGAGACCGAGGATTCCGTTTCGTCGCGTCTCACCGAGCTCACGCGCCTTGCCCGCGAGACGCATCGCCTTGATCCGTCGGCCTCAGCGCTCTCCGACGAAGCCGCCACTCTCTTTGAGTCCGCACAGGATTTTTCGCGAAGCGTCGAGCGATACGCCTCCGCGCTCGACGCCGATCCCGCACAACTTGAATCCATCGAGGCGCGCCTCGACCTCCTCCAATCTCTCAAACGAAAATACGGCGCGACATTGGACGAGGTCATCGCCTTCGGCACCGTTGCCGCAAGCCGCCTCGCCACGATTCGCACCCGCGAGGAACGCGGAGCCGGGCTCGATGCCGAAATCGACCGCGCCGCGGCGGCGCTAAAAAAAGCCTCTGACAAGCTCTCCCACGCGCGCACATCGTCCGCTGCCGCCCTCGCCAAGCTGGTAAAAAAACATCTCGCCGACCTCGGATTCGCGCGGGCCGGATTCTCTCTCGCCTTCGAGCCGCTCCCCGAGCCGGGCCCGCACGGTGCCGAGCAGGTTGAGTTTCTTTTTGCCCCGAATCCCGGCGAGCCGGAACGTCCGCTTCGAGCCATCGCGTCCAGCGGCGAAATCTCCCGCGTCATGCTCGCACTCAAAACCTCGCTCGCCGCGCAGGACAGTATTCCTATTTTGATTTTCGACGAGATTGACGCCAACGTCGGCGGCGAAATCGGCGCAAAAATCGGCGCAAAAATGAAAGAGCTCGGTGCTTCGCACCAGGTCTTTTGCATCACCCACCTCCCCCAAGTCGCCGCCGCCGCCGGCACGCATTTTGTCGTCATCAAAGACACTTCCGGCAACCGCACGACGACCTCTCTTGTGGAAACCATCGACGCCGAGCGCGAATACGAAATCGCCCGCATGCTCGGAGGCAAAGCCGACTCCGCACTCGTCCACGCCCGCGCCCTCCTGGCCGGAAAATGAACGCGCCGCAAACGCTGGCGTTCGAGGATTGGTCAGCCCGACGCGACGCCCATCACGACCGCGTGCAGCCATGGGTCGCTCCACGCCTCGAGCGCGCCTTCCGCCACGAACGTCACCCCGTCGAGGATTTTCTTTTTGAGTATTACTCCCACCGCCCCGCTCAACTTCTCCGCTGGCACCCGGGCTTCGGCGTCACTCTCTCAGGGCCGCAAGCCACAGAGTATCTCACGACTAAGGATTATATGCAGACGGCGTCGGGCGTGACCGTTGGGCCATTGCCGGAAAAACGCCGCGAGCCCACACAATGGATCGCGAACCTTTTGCAGACCACTTCCGAACGCGCGGGCTTCTTCGGGTGTTTCGGAATCCACGAGTGGGCCATGGTTTATCGGTCTCCGGATATTCGCTATCCCGACTGGCCGCTCCGCCTGTCGCCCGAGGCGCTCGCAACCTTCGTCGAGTCGCAACCCATTCGCTGCACGCACTTCGACGCGTTCCGGTTTTTTACTCCCGAGGCCCGACCACTCAATCGCGTGCAGCCGACGCGCAAATCCACTCTTGATTTTGAGCAACCGGCCTGCCTCCATGCCAATATGGATCTCTACAAATGGGCATACAAACTCTCGCCGTGGACTTCCTCGGAACTCGTCGCCGACGCGTTTGCCCTCACCCGTGAGATCCGCGAGGTGGACATGCGCGCGAGCCCTTATGATTTTTCCGCTCTCGGTCACGCCCCCATTCCCATCGAAACCCCGCAAGGCCGCGACGAATACGAGTGCGCGCAACGCGAGTTCGCAGCGCGTGCCATCCCAATTCGAAACAAACTCGCCACCCTCTGCCGACGCCTCTTAGCTCCCGCGGCAGCCCTTGTTTTTCTGACCTCCTGCGCGACAAAGCCCTTGCCGGAGGACGCCACTCATGTGGTCGCGCTGATGAGTCAACGTCTAGCCCTCGCCCACGATATCGCATGGGCAAAATGGGCAGACGGACTCCCCGTTCGCGATCCGTCGCGTGAAGCAGCCGTCCTCGAGCGTGCCGGTCGCCTGGCCGAGGCCGCCGATATCGAGCCCGGCCTCGCAGTCCGGCTCATGCGTGCTCAAATCGAAGCCTCGAACTTGCAACAGGAGTTTTGGATGACGTCGTGGCGAACTGGCAGCGGCCTCCCGCCCGGTGAGCCCCCGACGCTCGCTTCCTTGCGCGTCCGCATCGATTCCATCTCCTCACGCCTGGTCGCCGAGTGGGCAGCGACTCCTCTCCTCATCATTCCCAAAGCCAGCGTGCGCGCCCGACTCGTTGCCGACGGCGCAACGCCAGCCGCCGCATCCGCCGCCGCAGCCGGGCTCACGCGCACAAGCGGCTCGCCGAGTCCTCTCGATAAATCGCTGGACGACGACCCTCCGCCGGACGATGCTAACCTCTAAGGCCGCGATGACTTTTCCGAAACCCATCCTGACGCCGCCGAGAGTGGCTTCGTTCACTTTCGCCCTCCCCTTGCTCTACGTGCTCCTCATCGGGCCAGAACGTTTTTATTACGAGTCGTGGGGCACATGGATCATGTCGCCGGTCATTTACACGCGGATTTCGCCCTACCCGCTCAACGAATGGCTACTCCGCGAATTCGTTCACGGCCACGCCATCACATGGACTTCGCTGGCCGCACCCGTGCTCATCCTCTTTCTGGCGGCCGTGCTCGCATTGGTCTCCATTGGCAAAAACTCGATCCCTGCTGCGTTGTCCTCTGTGGCACTCGTCGCGATTGTCTTCACCGTCTATCACTTCCTTCAACCGTTGGGTATGACCTACGTCCAATACTGACGCCCGATGAAGACCTGGGTTGCCTTTGCCATCGTCTCGATGGTTTTTGCGGGGTTGACCTCGGTCATCGCCAAAATGGGCCTCGTTGGAATCTCCGGCGAACTCGGACTCACCGTCCGCACGATCTACGTATTTCTCTTCGTAATCGCGTTCGCCCTGGTGGCGGTGCCGCTGAGCGATTTTGGCCAGCTCACACGCGCAAACTACCTCTGGCTGGGCATCTCGGGCGTCACCACCACTCTCTCGTGGATTTTTTACTACAAAGCACTCAAGGAAGGCGAGGTCTCCACCATCGCCATCATCGATAAAGGCAGTATGGTCGTCGCCGTGCTCCTTGCCTTTTTAATCCTCAAAGAGCAGATCACCCTGCGCACAATTGCCGGGGCCGCGCTCATGGTCTCCGGCCTTCTCATCATCGCCAAAAAATAGCCCCAACCCGGCTGGCATTGCGCAAATCCGATTACCGATTGACGCGTCTTCGGAGACATCGTTTAATGCGACCCCTCAATCGCAGGCATCACACTTAAAACTTATTATGATTAAAATTGGCATCAACGGCTTCGGACGCATCGGACGCATGGTTTTCCGTGCAGCAGTCAAAAATTTCAGCAACGACATCCAAGTCGTCGGCATCAACGATCTCCTCGAGCCCGAATACCTCGCCTACATGTTGACGTATGACTCCGTCCACGGCCGCTTCGAAGGCGAAGTCTCTGTCGAGGGCACCGATCTCATCGTCAACGGCAACCGCATCCGCCTCACCGCCGCGAAAGATCCTTCAACGCTCAAGTGGGACGAAGTCGGCGCCGACGTGGTCGTCGAATCCACCGGCCTCTTTCTCGACAAAGCCAGCGCGGAAGCCCACCTCAAAGCAGGTGCCAAAAAAGTCATCATGTCGGCCCCCTCGAAAGACGAGACCCCGATGTTCGTCTTTGGCGTCAACGACAAGACCTACGCCGGCGAGGCCATCATTTCCAACGCCAGCTGCACGACAAACTGTCTCGCTCCGCTTGCCAAAGTCATCAACGACGCATTCGGCATCAAACGCGGTTTGATGACAACCGTTCACGCCACCACCGCCACTCAAAAAACAGTGGACGGCCCGAGCAACAAAGACTGGCGCGGCGGACGCGGCATCCTCGAAAATATCATCCCTTCCTCCACCGGCGCAGCCAAAGCCGTGGGCAAGGTCATCCCCGCCCTCAACAAAAAACTCACCGGCATGGCTTTCCGGGTTCCAACCTCCGACGTCTCCGTCGTTGATCTCACCGTCGAACTCGAAAAACCCGCCTCCTACGAAGAAATCTGCGCCGCCGTCAAAGCCGCTTCCGAAGGCCCCCTCAAAGGCGTCCTCGGCTACACCGAACACAAAGTCGTCAGCACCGACTTCCGCGGCGAAACCCAAAC
>JBBRHN010000113.1:0-7437 GCA_038222685.1 Chthoniobacterales bacterium
TAGCGCCGGGCGTATTGCGTGACGGAAAGGCCAGCAGCTGTTTTTCGGACGCTCATGACATTCCATTCCACAAGGTAGTCGGTTGTTCCCTCCGGAGCAAAGAGAACGAAGTCGGCGACATAACTGCCGTCTTTGTCGCTGCGGAAGATTTGACCCATGGCTTCAGGACTGGACTCGAGGGCGCCGTCAACGAGTGCCTGAGCATAAACTTTGGCATCTTTGAAACCAAACAACACGCGTTCCGATACAAGGGTTTCCCAGCGGTCTAGCGTTTGTCCAGCGGGAAGAAACTCCCTTAATGCGACCTCTGAATCCTTCGGCGAATACTTAAGAAAATATTTTTGGCCATCGAATGAAAAAGCCGGCTCCTTGGCACTAAGCGAAGCCACGGCACAGATAAAAACTGCGAGGTTCAGAAATCTCATCTTATCGCGCTCTCGCAGATCCGTCCTTTCGCATCACCCAAACCAACAATGGGCGACATGCATTAACAAGAAGAAAGTCTGGATTGGACAAGAAAATCAAGGAGCGCGGTTTGAGCATCTGGCAACTCATGTTCATCGGCCAATCGTCATCCTGAAGGCTTTGCTCCGCTTTTGCGCAACATCTCAAACCCGCCGCACCGGAACCGGCCACCGCGACTTTGCCGACAGGCCTCGGTCCGTGATCCATTCAGTGACGCTCGACCATTTTGCAAATTGAACAGCGGCAGTTGCGCTGGCTTTGCTGGAATCCGCCAACAAAACGGTTCTCCGCGCTTGCTTGATCGCTTCCGCTTTGACCGCGGCTTCCATCGTCTCCGTCGTGAATAGTCCCGCCCGCACATCCACCGCCGTCGCACCAAGAAACGTCATATCCGGCCGCAGGCGCGAAAGCCAATCGAGCGTCACCGTCCCCACCATTGCCAGACTCACGGGACGGCATTCGCCACCGAGAAAAACAAAATGAGCTGCGCACGTCTCAACGACCGAAAGCAACGAAGCCGACGTCGTGTAAATCACCACGTCCCGTCGCACCGCAAGCAACACACCCAACTCGTGACATGTTGTTCCCGAATCCAAAAACACGCTCGCCCCGTGCGGCACGGCAAGCGCAGCCGCTCCGGCAATCACACGCTTTTCGGCAAGCGCCTCTGCGCGTCGGCGACCATGCGGTTGCTCGCCCACTCCCGTGCCCGGCCAGTGAACGCCTCCCCTCACCCGCTCGAGCGCTCCACTCTCCACCAGATCGCCCAAATCCCGCCTCACCGTCGCCGGAGACACCCCCAGCAACGCAATCAAATCTCCAACCGAAATCCGCCCCGCCGACTTCACCGTCGTCAGAATTTTCCCACACCTCTCGCCGGCAGAAAATGATTGCATTTGATTATTAATGATTCAATATGGTGATTCCATCAAGCGCAATTCCTCTCACCCATGAAACGTTCAGATATCAACTCCGCCATCCGCCAAGCCTCGGCGGCCTTCTTAGCGAACGGTTGGCACTTGCCGCCCGAGCCCCGCTGGGACGTGACGGATATGGGGCTAGGCCAGTTTGCGCGATTTGGACTGGTGCTGGTGAACCTCGCCGAGGAGGCGGAATACTGCGAGAAGCTGATGTATTCGCGCGCTAATCAAGTCACGCCCATGCACACTCACAAACGCAAAAAAGAGGATATCATTTGCAGGAGTGGACGCCTCACGCTGGAGCTTTGGGCCACTCACCCCGAGGAGTGCGACCGTTCGCGGCCCGTTGAGCTCGCGAGAAATGGCCGGGCGTTTGAGGCCATCAGCGGCACGCCGTTCACTATCGAAGCCGGGGAGCGTGTCACGTTGATTCCGGGCGTATATCACGCTTTTTGGGCAGAGGGCGCCGGATGCGTGATCGGCGAAGTCTCGACCGCCAACGACGATGCGAATGATAATTTTTTCGTGAATCCAGAGATCGGACGCTTTCCTGAGATTGAGGAAAACGAGCCGGCTCTACTAAAATTGATTAGCGAGCGATGAATCGTCAAAGGACCGGAATCCTCGCTGCAGGCGTGTGGATTGTGGATGTGAGCAAACGCATCAACCACTGGCCCGAGCCGCAGACACTGGCGATCATCGACCAAGTTATCTCGACCAACGGCGGTGCGGCATTCAACGTCGCGTGCGATCTCAAGAAGCTCGACGCCGATCTCCTCGTGGAAGGTGCGGGCCTCATCGGTGAGGACGCTCCAGGCGCTTACATTCTCGAGACTTGCCGCCACTTCGGGATCGACGCCTCACGCCTTTCCACGACGTCCACGCATCCAACCTCGTTCACAGATGTCATGACCGAACACGGATCGGGCCGCCGGACGTTTTTTCACCTGCCTGGAACGAACGCCTTGTTCAACGAATCGCATTTGGAACTCACTCCGTGCCACGCGAAAATCTTTTTTATGGGCTATCTCGGCCTCCTCGCTGCGATGGATGCCTGCGACGCCTCAGGACGAAACCCCTCCTCTCGCGTCTTCGAAGAGGCTTCGCGCCTCGGAATGCTCACCGCAGCGGATTTGGTCAGTGCGCCAAATGAACACCTCGCAGCTCAAGTGTGCCCCTGCCTGCCGCACTTGGAAATCCTCTTGACCAACGAATGGGAGGCGGCGCGCCTGACCGGTCGCTCTCTGGCCGCCGGCGACAATGTCACCTTCGAAGCGGCGATGGCCCTGGCTAAGGAGGTGTTGGCGCTGGGCGTGCGCGGCTCCGTTGTCCTGCACTTCGCCCATGGCGCCGTGTTGGTCTCCGCGGACGGCAAGCAGTTTGCGCAATCCGCCGTTCACGTCCCCAAAAACGAGGTCGTCGGAACAACCGGTGCCGGCGACGCGTTTGCTGCTGGTTTCCTTCTTGGAACACATCATGGAATGACGCCACAAGAGTCGCTTGAACTTGCCGTCTGTAGCGCGGCGACCTCTTTGCATGCCATCACCTGCTCCGACTCCATTCGCCCATGGGAAGAGTGCCTTTCTTACGGACGCAGCATGGGATTTCAACCAACAGATTTTTTATCATGACAAAAACGCTCGACCAAAAACTCGCCGCCATCCACGCCGATCCGCACGGATGCAAAGAATTCATTCTCGCCGACGCAAAGGATGCCGACATGGGCTTCGGCATCGCCGCTCCCGGCCCGCGCATAGACGCCTGCCCCCACGGTTACAACAAAGCCGAGGGATGCTACAAAACGCTCACCGATTACCTTGATCAAATCCGTGCCGTCATCCGCCAGCAATTGGTGGACATCGTCCTGCTCTCCGCCTCGAACCTTGAGCGCCTAGCCATGCGCGAACGCCTCTTCGACGGCTCACCGATCACCGCGGCCGCCCGCGCCAACGATGCCTCCGACGTCTGGGTCGTGCGCAGCAGCAACTACACGAGCATGCCATCGCGCCCCTTCCGCTCTGCCACCCTCGATCATATCAAATACGGTCAAATCACCGATGACCATTCCCGCCCCGTGCTCGGTGCAGACCTCGGGCTTTACTCCGTCACTCTCACTAACAACATCGACCGCGACTGGCAGACTCTCACTGAGTTTCACGACTTCCGCATCGAAGCCGAAAAGAAAAAATTCCGCTACTTTCTCGAAGTTTTTAATCCTAACGTCGATCCGGGGTTTGATAAGAAAAAGATCGGCGCGTTTTTGAATGACCACATCATCCGCGCGCTGGCCGGGGTCACCGAAAAAGGGCGCCCGGTTTTCCTCAAGATTCCCTACAACGGCCCAGGCCCGCTGGAAGAACTCGTTGCCTACGATCCCCACCTCATCGTGGGCATTCTCGGCGGCGGTGCCGGCACGACGATGGACGCGTTCCAACTCATTCACGACGCGCGCAAATACGGAGCCCGCGTCGCGCTTTACGGACGAAAAATCAACCTCTCCGAGCACCCGCTGGCTTTTATTGAAATGCTCCGCCGAATCGTAGAAGATCAAATCTCGCCTGCCGAGGCCGTAAAGGCCTATCACGACATTTTGAAAAAGGCTGGCATCAAACCCCAACGCCCCCTCCACTCCGATAGCCAACTCACCGAAGGCCTCAAAAGCTACGGCTGAACAACTCGATCATTCCCCGAAAAATGAATATCCTTCCTCAAGTCTCCGCCTTTCTTAGCCAGCATCCCATTCCCAACCTCATTGATGGCCGAGACGTCTCGTCGCCAAATGTGAAGCCAGTCTTCAACCCGGCCGACGCTTCTATTTTAACACACGTCACATGGGGCGGTGAAAAAGAAATCGACCTCGCGGCGGACGCGGCCAAGCGGGCTTTTCCCATCTGGGCCTCCATGCCAGTCGCCGAGCGCGCAGCCCTCTTGCACCGATGGGCAGACGCGATGGAAAAAAACGCCTTTGCCCTCGCGCAAATCGAAACCCTCGACGTCGGCAAAGCGATCTCTGCATCCGAGGCGTTCGATATTCCCTTCGGTATCGAGGGGCTCCGGTATTTTGCTGATCTTTCCGTCAACGCATCTTACGACACACCGTTGGCCCTGCGACACATCGAGGCCCGCGTTCATCGTTCTCCGTTCGGCGTCTGCGGATTCATTTTCCCGTGGAACTTCCCATTCGACCTCCTCATGTGGGGCGTCACGCCGGCACTGGCCGCGGGCAACACGGTCGTCGTTAAACCTTCCGAAGTTACCCCGCTCTCCACTCTTTTCGCTGCGAAACTCGCACTCGAAGCCGGCATCCCGCCGGGCGTTATCAACGTGGTCGTCGGCAACGGCCCCGGTGCAGGCGCTGCACTCGCCGCTCACCCGGCCATTCGCCGCATGTCCTTCACAGGCTCGCCCGAAGCCGGTGCCATCGTGGGTGAGGCCTGCGGACGCCGCATCATCCCTTGCAAACTCGAACTCGGAGGCAAAGGCGCTGCCGTGGTTTTCGCCGACGCCGATGTCGAAGCTACTGGAACGAAACTTGCCGCAGCCATAACACTTAACACCGGTCAGGTTTGCTGCACCGCGACACGATGGATTGTCCAAGAATCGATTTACGATCAATTCGTGGAGTCCGCTCGCGCCGCCCTGCAGGCCACCAAAATCGGCATCGGTCTCGACCGCGAAACGCAGATGGGCCCGCTCGTCAGCGAAACCCAGCGAGAGCGCGTCCTCAGCTACTACGAACGCGGAATCGCCAACGGCGCACGCCCGGTTCTCGCTGCCGCGAAATCGCTGGAACCCGGCTATTTTGTGCATCCCTGGCTCCTCGAGGGCGATCCAGACAACGTCTGCTTCCGAGAGGAAATTTTTGGCCCGGCCGCGTTTCTCACCAAGTTCCGAGACGAATCCGCTGCGATCGAAATGATCCACTCCGTGGACTACGGACTCGCAAATAGCGTTTGGACGTCCGACCTCGCGAAAGCCAACCGCTTCGCCGAAGATATGCTCGTGGGCAACACGTGGATCAACGCTCACAACGTCTTCGCCTATGGCCTCCCCTACGGCGGCATTAATCGCAGCGGCATGGGCGGCGGCGTCAACAGCCCCGCCACATTCTACGACTACCTCCGCGACCACACGATCGCCCGCCCGCTTTAGAATGAGCGACGACGAGATTCTCGACCGACTCCGCGCCGATGGCCTGATCTCCTCTACGCACCCAACTCTCACCCCCTTCGGCGGCGGCGTGTCCAGCGATGTTTGGCGAGTGGACGATGGCGCGCACACCTTTGTCGTCAAACGCAGCGTCGCCAAACTCCGCGTTGCCGCAGATTGGTTCTCCGATCCAGCCCGCCTCCGCTGCGAGTTTCTCTACCTGCAAACCGCTGCGGAAATCCTTCCCGACGCCGTCCCTCGACTTCTAAGTTCCGACCCGGACGCTCCCTTCATCGCCTTGGAGTATCTTGGTGAGGGCTTCGAAAATTGGAAAAGTCGCCTGCTCAACGCGCACCTGCGCGAGGCGGACGCCTATCGCGCCGGCGCGATCCTTGGCCAAATCCACGCGGCCACTCGCGACCGCACGGAGATCGCTCAGCGGTTCGAACGTATCGACTTTTTTGTACAATTGCGAGTCGACGCCTACCTCCGCGCCACCGCCACCAAGCAAGCACCCGATGTGGCCGCGGCCATCGAAGCCGAAGCCCACCGCCTCACCACGCATCGCGAGTGCCTCGTTCACGGCGACTTCAGCCCAAAAAATATGCTCGCCAGCACGGAGCGTTTTGTCGTGCTCGATTGCGAAACCGCGTGTCACGGCGATCCTGCGTTCGACCTTGCTTTTGTGCTCAATCACCTTTGCCTCAAAGCACTGTTTCACGCACCGCGTCATATCGACTTCGCCCCACTCATCGAGGCCCTCCTTACAGCCTACCGCGGAGCCGATCCCAAACATGCGACCGCCGTTGAAGAGCGCTCCGCAACGCTTCTCCCGATCCTCCTCCTTGCACGCGCCGACGGCAAATCTCCCGTCGAATACCTCGATGACCCCAAACGCGAAGTCATCCGCCAATTTGCCCCGTCTTGGATCACAGCCCCCTCGCCCACCCTCGCCCCACTCGTCTTCGCATGGCTCGCCCGCGTCCGCGCACTCACGACCAACCCATGAAAATTATAGCGATTGACGCACTCCAAATCTTCGACTCGCGAGGCAACCCCACCCTCGAAGCCATCGTCACTCTCGACAACGGTGTCACCGGCCATGGCCTCGTCCCGAGCGGTGCCTCGACCGGCCAATTCGAAGCCCTCGAACTTCGCGACGGAGATCCCGCGCGGTTTCGCGGCAAGTCCGTCTACCAAGCCATCAATAACCTTCGAACAAAAATCGCCCCGGCCATCGTCGGGAAAGACGTCGGCGATCAGCGCGAAATTGACGAGATCATGATCGCCCTCGACGGCACACCCGACAAATCCTGCCTCGGTGCCAACGCGATTCTCGGCGTTTCCCTCGCCGTCGCCCAAGCCTCAGCCCAAGCAAACGGAATTCCTCTTTTCCGATCACTCGGCACAGGAACCACCCTACCCCTCCCCGAGATCCAAATCTTCGGCGGCGGCGCTCACGCGAATTGGCGTATCGACATTCAAGATCTCCTCGTCATCGCGACCGGAGCCCGCAACTACGCCGAGACCCTCGAGATTACCTTCGAGGTTTTTCACGCTGCAGGCGACATCATGAAAAAACGCGGTAAGCTTCTCGGTTGCGCTGACGAAGGCGGTTACTGGCCAGAGTTTTCCAGCAACGAAGAGGCACTCGCAACGTTTACCGAAGCCGTCGAGCGCGCGGGCTTTACGCCAGGCATCGAGGCCAGCCTCTCGCTCGACATCGCAGCGAGCGATCTTTACGACGAAGCCACCGGCACCTACCGCCTCGCCTCAGAAAACCGCACCTTTACCTCCGATGAGTTCATGGATCTCCTCGTCGGTTGGTGCCGCAACTACAAGGTCGCCTCCATCGAAGATCCCGCCGCCGATACCGACTGGCACGGATGGCAACGTTTTTACC
>JBBRHN010000114.1:0-7384 GCA_038222685.1 Chthoniobacterales bacterium
AAAAACATTGTCGGACTCTGGATTCTCCAAGAGTGCCGGCGCGAGTGGGAGCGCGCTGGAACGCACCTCACCTACGTCGAACTCAACGTCCTCGCCTCCGAGGCAGAGCCTCTCGTCACGCTCATCGATCCTGAGGATCCCCGATTCGTTAAGCCCGGTGGAATGCCCGAAAAAATCGAAGCATTTGCGCGCGAAACGGGTCAGCCCGTTCCCGCGACGCCCGGTGCGTTCACCCGCGCGATTCTTGAGAGCTTGGCAATTCTCTACCGCGAGATGCTCGCAAAGATCGAGACTCTCACGGAACGCAATATCTCCACCCTGCACATTGTTGGCGGCGGCAGCCAGAGTGCGTTGCTCAATCAATTCTCCGCCAACGCCACCGGACGCCGCGTTGTAGCCGGTCCCGTCGAGGCCACGGCTATCGGAAATATTCTCATCCAAGCCGTCGTCGATGAACGCCTGGCTTCGCTCAACGACCTCCGGAAAACCGTGCGTGCCTCGTTCCCGATCCATGAATTCACTCCCTCCGGCGATCCCGCATGGGCAGCGGCCATCGAGCGGTTTAAAAAACTGCGCCAACGCGCGTAGTGAGATACCTCGCGAGGCGGAGCGTTTCCTGTGAAAACGCTCCGGCGTTATCGATGAGATCTCGCGCGAACCCCCACAAGCTCACGCCCGGCGAGGCGAGTATGAGCAGGACCGCCAGCACTGCGAGATTCAAAAGATAGATCACCACCAACGAAAAAAACGTCCCTCCGTAACTTAAATCCGGCTGCCCCTTCGGAATCATCCAGCACGTGAACGACAGGTGGAACGTCCAGGTGGCTCCCAGAACCGCATAGAGCAACTGCCTGTAAGGCGACATATCGACAAAGATCGCCAGAATCCCATACAGCCAAATCGCCAGAACGCTGTAGATCGGGAAAAAATAAGGCGCGAGCGCGATCCATGTGTTCGTCTTGTCGGCAAGAATGTGTCCGCCCTCGCTTGTCACCTGAAAACGATGCACGCGCCCGCCCATCATCAGGACCCAAAACGCGTGCGTTAACTCATGCCCGAACACGTAAACCCAAATAAACTTCGGGAGTCCAAAAAAGATTACGAGCCACATCACCGAGCCGAGCGAAAAAAACCAAAACTCCTCCGTTGCCCAAAACGAGTCGTGGAGTGTCGTGCGTGCGAACGCCGTGAAAAATGTCTGCGTCAAAACCCATGCTGGCGGCAGGAGAAATATCCCCACCACAAACTTCACCCAACGTGTCGGTACATGTTCGGGTATCGCGCCAGCCAGCGCCGCGTCGAAGCGGTTCCGTTTGCGCCGGCGTTTGGCGGCCACGTGATCGATTCGCCTCAGGCCCGGCCGAGATACGTGCCGTCGGCGGTGCTAACCTTGATGAGCTCGCCTTCCTTGATGAAGAGCGGCACGTTGATGATCTTGCCTGTTTCAAGTGTCGCAGGCTTCTGCACGTTGTTCGCCGAGTCGCCCCGAATCCCGTCGGCGGATTCCGTCACCTTCAATTCCACAGAAGACGGAAGCTCAAGCTGCGCCGGGCGCCCTTCAATGCTCAAGACCTCAACTTTCAAATTTTCCACCAGATATTGCTTCGAATCTCCGATCAAATCGTCATGCAGCGTGATTGTCTCGTAGCTCTCGGGATCCATAAAATGGTAGCCCTGGTGATCGTGGTAGCTGAACTCCAGTTGCTGGCGGTTCACCTCAACCAGTTCCACTTTTTCCGTCGAGGAATACCGGATGTCGGCCGATTTGCCCGTGCCGATGTAGCGAATGATACACTGAACAAACGCCCGGAGGTTGCCCGGCGTGCGGTGTTGAATATCGAGGACGATAGCCGGATTTCCGTTGTAACGGATCGCCATGCCTTTGCGGAGGTCGTTTGCAGCTGCCATAAGAGAGGATGAGGGTTTACTCCCTCGCCCGCACTTTGACAAGAGCCCTTTCGACGCATGTCGGCGAGATCCGGGCTACTCGAGGGGGATCGGTTTGCGGGAGTTGAGAATGGTGCGCTCGGAAGGGAGGGCGGGGGCTTTTCCGGTGCCCCAGATCAGGCGGGTTGGCCGCAAGGCGAGATCGTTGAGGAGGAATTTTGCGTAAGTGGAAGTCACTTTGAGGTTTTCGAGGCTCACTTTGAAATCGTCGAGCGTGGAATTGATCGGGCGTTCATTTTCGCGGATGAGGCGCTCGGCGCGGTCGGCGAGAGATTCGAAATCGGTGGCGGCGGCGCTGAGTTTTTTGAGTGTTAGCGAAACGTCGGCCTGGTTGTCGTCGACAAGGGATTTCACGCTGGAGGCCGCCGTGCGTGCGTCCGCCATCAGGCCGCCTGCATCGGCGACCACGGGCCGGAGTGCAGCGAAGATCTCCGACGCTTCGCGGAGTGCTTTTTCGGCTTTAGCGAGCACATCGCCTGTGCCATCGGCACTGCTGCCGAGCGTGCTTCGCAGACCGTCGATGGCATCGTCGGCGTTGCGAACGAGTTTGTCGAAACTCGTCGGCGTGATCCCCTGAAGATAGGCATCTGGGAGGAGCGGCGTAGCATCGAGCGGGCTGCCCTCGATAAGCACGAACTTGTCGCTTAACAAAGTGTCCGCGGCGATGCTCACTTGCGTGCCTGTGGCAAGCATGGGCACTTCCGGGTGGAGAGTCAGGATGAGTTCGACGAGGTTGGCGGGGTCAGCCGCGTGCTCGGCGGCGGTGAGGATGCGAACAGCCGAAACCGTTCCGGCTGGTGCGCCGGCGTATCGGACTTGGGAACTGAGCTTAATGCCCGTCATGTCGTGAAAACGGACGCGGACGGATTGCGCTCCGGGAAGCATAGAGCGTCCGTTTAAGCCCATTGATAGAGCCACAAAGAGGATGACACTGCAAAGAATGACCGAGCCTGCGACGAGGAAATCGGATTTGGATTTCAAAGCATCGATTTCACGCCACGAATGAGCGGGCCAAGAACGGGGAGATGCTCGAAAAAGCCCGCCGTGGAATCCCAAAAATCCTGGTGTAGCACGATGCGGCCGGCTGGGTCGAACCTCAGTTGTGTGACGCCGATTGTGCGGATGGTTTTTTTCGATCCGCGAAACCGGACATCCATAATCCAGCGGACATAATAGTTGTCGCCCGAGCGTGCGACGTCCACCACCTCGGTCTGAAACAAATCCACGTGGGCTGCGGTTTTTGTGAAGTATTCCTCAATGGCCCGGCGTCCGCGCACGGTCTTGAGCGTGTCGTTGAAAAACGCATTCTCCGCGTAGAGGCCTTTGGTCTGCTCGCGCACGGAGTCAGGGGTGACGTATTTAAAAAAGGCTTTGAACCGCACGATCGCCTGTTTTTCCTCTGAGGCCGTGAGAACCACGCCTCGCACATCGCGATCAGCGCTGAGTGACTCTGCGATGGAGTCCGCAGGACGCGTGGCACAACCGGCGAGTAACGCGATGGCGAGGAGGGCAAAAACGGTGTGGTGCATCAAATCGGTTCTCTCAAACTTTTCGCGACATTGTCGATGATTGATTCGGCATCGGCGTGCCGCAGAAAATAGTCGCGTGTCCAAATAAGGGGCGCCGAGTCAGTCGCCATCCAAGCCGCGAGTTTTCGCGAGTCGTCTTGGGCGGATTCGACGCGGGCGCGACGGCGTTTTTCGTAAAGGCGGAGAGCGTGAGGGATGAGAGCAGCGTTGGTGCGCGAAAGCTCATCGGCCATGACGGCAGCGGACTCGATGGCCATGGATGCTCCGACCCCGGCGGTCGGCAGAAACGCGCAGGCCGCGTCGCCGAGGAGGGCGATGCGTTTGTGAACCCACCGGTGACTGCGGTAGTCGGCGAAGCGGCGAAAGAGAAGCCCATCGGTCTTCGCTGGAAACGTTGCGACAATCGCGGACGCGTCTCCCTCCATTTCGGAAAAAAGCTCGCGCACGCGAAGGCCGTTCGATCCGACGGCATCCGGTTCGATCAGCTCTTTTGGCCCAGCCGCAACGGCCCCTGTTGCGGTCGGCGTCGGGTAGGAGCCTACGAAGCGCCCCTTGCCCCAATACTCGCGAACGGTGTTTTCGGGAACGGCATATTTTGTCAACCACACCCACAATCCCCAGCCGGTTTCGTGGTCGGAGTCCTCGCCGAAAATAATGCGTCGCGTTTTGGAGTGAATCCCATCGGCTCCAATTACCGCGTCGTAAGATGCTGTTGATCCGTCTCCAAATCGCACGTTGACGCAATCTCCGGAGATTTCTACATGCTCTAGCGAAATCCCCATTCGGAGCGGCACGTCCGGGGCCGCCATGCGGAGAATTTCCAGAAGGTCGCTCCTCAAAATCTGGCCCGTGTATCCGAAATCCGTGCTGATTGGCGTGAGGTCGAACCGGTGAAGGAGTTCGCTCCTTCCATTGTAAACTTCGTATGCGTCGAAGGGCGAACTCCGTTTCTCGAATTCACCAAAAACGCCGAGCCCGTGTAGGACGCGTGCCCCCATCGGATACAGCGTGAGCATGTAGCCGGCCTGCGCAAAATCCGTGGCTCGGTCAACCACTGTGCAGCCGATGCCCCGCTGCCGCAAAAGGGCCGCCAATGCCAGGCCTCCCATTCCCGCACCGATGATTAAAATCTCCATAATCTCCGACTCCTCCCGACGCCTAGCAGGTTTCCACGACTGGGGCGAGCCCGGATTTGCATCGACTCACGATCCCGTGCTACTCCATGATGCCCGACGATATGAAATCCGTCCGAATCGTTGAACAACTGTCAGTCTTCATCGCGAATAAACCCGGCACACTCTCCGAAGTCTGTGACGCGCTCTCCATCGAGAAAATTAACATTTACGGCCTGACTGTATCCGACACAGTCGATCACGCGGTCGTGCGAATGGTCGTGAGCGACACGCGCCGCGCCGTTGCAGTGTTCGAAACGCGCGGAACGCTCATCATCGAGAACGACGTGATTATGATCGAGAACGATAACCGTCCAGGGAGCCTTTCGCGGATTGCCAACGCGCTTTCCGGAGCAAAAATCAATATTGAATACGCCTACCTCGCCTCCATGCCCTCGGCAAAAAAAGGCCTTCTCATTTTACGCGTTGGCGACGTTAAAAAAGCACTCAAAACGCTCAGCAATCCGGCACTCGGTCTGTAGAGCCGCTTGACCGGGCGCAAGATTCCGGGCGGCAGGGTGTTGACTCGACGAGTGTCTGAGCGATGATGAACGCATGAGAGATTACGGGGCGGCTGAGGTGGAGGTGGAGGGGAAGTATCAAGCGGCGACGATGCTTGATGCCGCCCATCGCGTCCGAAAGACGCTCGGTCGCCCAGCCCGGATTGCATTTGTCTTTCTCTCGCCGGGATACATTCCCCATATCGCCGAACTCTGCGAAACGCTGCGCGTCGATGGTCATATCACCGATGTCGTCGGCTGCACCGGCGGCGGCCGCATTTTTGCGGACCGCGAAATCGAGGCAGGTGAGGGCTGTTCCATTCTTGCGCTTGACTGCGACGTGGCGGACCCGATTGCCGTTCGCGATGGGAGCAATGGCGCGTTGGAATCCTCTCCCAATGCCTGCTTGCTTTTGGCAAATCCATACGAGTTTCAGTCCGATGAATGGCTTCAAGAATGGAACGCCAGTCATCCCGGCGTTCCGTGTATTGGCGGACTCGCCAGCGGCGGCGGGGAAGAGAGCGTGTGCGTCTTCCACAACGGCAACGCGGCTGATGCCGTGATCGTTCCGATTGTCGGCGGCAACAGCCTTCTTCCTGTCATCAGCCAGGGATGTAGGCCAATTGGCGAACCTTTGACCGTTACCAAGGCAGAGAACAATGTCGTGTATGCCCTCGGCGGAAAACCAGCGTATCACGCGTTGGAATCCGCTTTCCAAACCCTGAGCGACTCGGAAAAATCCAACGCGCGCGGAAATCTCTTCGCCGGAATCGCAGGCACCGAATACATCGAAGATTTCAAGCCCGGCGACTTTCTCATTCGCGCGATCATCGGTGCCGATCCCGATTCCGGCGCTGTCGTCATCGGTGGGATTCCGCGCATCGGCCAGACGTTGCAATATCAACTCCGAGACCGCACCGTTGCGCAGGAAGATCTCGCCCGCGTGCTCACTGCTCGCCGTATTCGCGGGCATCGACCGTTCGCCTCACTCCTATTTTCATGCCTTGGACGCGGCGAGAAGTTTTTCGGCGCGCCGGGGCACGATTCGGGTCTTCTTTCGAAAGCCATCGGCAACAAGCCCTCCGCTGGCTTTTTCTGCAATGGCGAGATCGGTCCCGTGGCCGGCCACAACGCACTCCATAGCTACACAGCATCCGCTGCAATCTGGGTTGAAAAAAGCGAGTAAGCGGTCGAGTATACCTCTTGTGTTAAAGCCCAAAACTCTTGCCATCGCAGGTTGCCTCATGGTTGCGCTCGCCGTCGCCTCTTGGCAGGGATGGATTCGCCGCCCTTCGCCCGCCTCCGACAAACAGGGCTCGCCTTCCGCGACCGCGACCCGCGAAGCCGTGGAATCCAAACTCCTCCTCTCCGGCGAAGTCACGCCCGCCCTTCAGGTTGAAGTCAAAGGCGAGGTCGGTGGAAAAGTCAAAACCATCCACGTCGCCGCCGGCCAGAACGTCAAAAAAGGCGATCTCCTTGTTACAATCGACGACACCGATCTTCTCAATGAACTCGCTTCCGCCGAGACTGACATTGATGGAGCCCGGCTCTCGGTGGACAAAAACCGTGGCAATTACGAGCGTGCGCGCGCGCTCTTCGAGCAAAAACTCATCAGCAAAGAGGTTTTCGCGAACCTTGAAGCCGATTTTCGCATCTCCGAGAACACGCTCGAAAAATCAGAACGCCGCCTCCAGACTGTTAAAGACCGCCTCAGCAAAACCCGGATCCTCTCACCAGGCGACGGCACGATTCTCGACATCCTCGTCAACGAAGGCCAAGTCGTCGTCGCCGCGGCCAGCGTGAACTCGGGCACCACGCTCATGCTCTTTGCCGATGTCTCCCGCTTGCTCATCAACACGCATGTCAATCAAATGGACGTCGCCCGCCTTGTTCCCACCGGCAAAATGCTCATCCACCTTTCCGACGCCGCCAACGACACGACCGAGGCCCGCATCGAATTCATCGCTCCTATTGCCACGGTGAAAAACAACATCAAGGGCTTCGAAGTGCAGTCCGTTCTTGAGAATAACGACGGTCGTCTTAAGCCCGGCATGTCCGTCAGCATGGACGTTCCTGTCGGTCGCGTGGACAGCGCCATTACCGTGCCGGTTGCAGCCGTGTTCAAGGAACGCGACACCAAGGTCGTCTACGTGCGCAAGGCCGGCGTCGTCGAAAAACGCAAAGTCGCAGTCGGACTCACTGACTTTAATCGCGCCGAGATCAAGTCCGGCGTCGA
>JBBRHN010000115.1:0-7328 GCA_038222685.1 Chthoniobacterales bacterium
GCATGTGGCAAAATGGCTGGAATCCGGCAACAGGCCCACGGCGATTGTTGCGAATAGCCTGAGTAGCGCGCAAGCCGTATGCCAGACGGCCATCGGCATGGGACTGAAGTTGCCGGACGATCTCGCTGTCGCTTCGTTCGACAACGGTCAAGCCCACCTGGCCAACGTCCCGGCGATCACCTGCGCGATCCGGCCGGATGCCGAGTTCGGTCGCATGGCCGCCAAAATCATCGTGGACCTCCTAGACAAACCGGATCACCGCACCCCAGGACTTTCTCTTCCGTTCACTTTGAGCGTGGGAGGTAGCACATTTTCCGAAAAACATATCCATAAAAACTAACACCCGAATCACATACACCATGAAAACACCGACGTACATCACGCTGAAGACACTGGCTCTCATTGTTTGGCTTGGAGCCGCAACCGCAAATGCCGCTCCATTGTTCACCGAACAGTTCGCTTACACAACAGGCGATACCCTCGGAAGCAACGGTTGGACTCTGGTTCCAACCTCCGGAAGTGTGTCCACACCTGTTGTCGCAAATAATCTATCCCTGTCCGGCTTCGCGGCCAGCAGCGGGAACGCAACCCAGCTCCGCCCGAATGGCCAGGATTGGTTTCGGAGCTACACCACGCAGTCGTATACCAACAACAGCACGGAATCCCTTTACTACTCATTCCTTCTTCGGGTGGATAATCTTGGTTTATTGAACCCGACAGGCGGCTTCTTTGGCGGGCTGGCGGCGGGGAATGGAACGTCGGGTGGTGCCATGGTTGGGATGCGTCTCTCCGGACTAGGCTTCCAACTCGGCGTCGCGAAGCGGGATTCTACCGCGCTGAGTTTCGACTCCACCGTTTATTCCACGGGCTCCACGATCCTTGTCGTTGGTGCTTACAACTTGGTTTCCGGAAGTATCCAAAACGACACAGCGAGTTTGTGGATCAACCCCGGCAGTCTCGGTGCGGGTTCGGCACCGTCTGCCACGCTTTCGGCATCGACGACCGGGAGCAATAACGATACCCAAAGCTTCTCTTCCTTCCGCTGGTCACCGCAAGGAAACGCGACCTCCACGCTAATCCCCGGATCTCTGATCGTGGACGAACTACGCGTGGGAAACTCGTGGGCGGACGTTACGCCTGTTCCGGAGCCCAGCACATTCGCGTTCGTTTTGATCAGCCTTGTTGGTGGGGCATTTCTCGTCCGGAGGTGCCGACGTTCGATCGCGTGACCAGACGATCCAAGGCCTTCACGCTGGTGGAGTTGCTGGCGGTGATCGGGATTGTCGGAATTCTCGTTGCTGTCACGCTGGGAGGGGTTGCTAAATTCCTTGAGGGCGGGAAGGGCGCAAAATGCACGAGCAACCTGCGTCAGCTTGGAGTCGTGACTCAGCTCTATGTTAGTGATAATACAGGGGCGCTTCCCATAACCGGAACCGCCCCGTTCAGCAATCCGCCGTGGTATCAGCCGCTTGTACCCTATGCGGACGCGCAGATGAAAGAGGGAAGCCAATTGGCGATTGCGGGCATGGGCATCAAGTTGTTCCAATGTCCCGCCTACAAGGCGCCACCGGCGCGCGACATCACTTACGCACCGAACGTTCTCAGCGCTAACATTCGCCTCAATCAAGTCGTCAAGCCCGCGGCAAAAATTTGGCTGGTCACATCGACCGACTCGTATTCGGTCAACAGCAGTGGACTTCAGAGGATCAACTTCCCTCACAATGGCAGGGCGAACGTTTTGTATTTCGATGGGCACACGGAATTCCTCAAGCGTGATGCACTTCAGGCGGTGGCATCTTTCGCTTTCAACCCCGTATCACCCTAATGAGACGTTTTTTGATCCTAACAGCCGTCATGGCCTTCGTTGGCCCGCTCCTTGCAGATGGCTTCGTATTGAAATCAGGGGATTCCGTGAAGATAGAAATCCCTGCGGACGCCTCCGCCACCGAGCGTTTTGCGGCATCAGAAATGACGCGGTATTTGGAGCGCATGCTGAAGGTAAAGGTGTCGAATGATGCCGATGCAACGATCTCCATAGGCACTCGTCGCGCCGACGATGCTTGGTGGGATCGCTTTGAGCACGGAGTCACCGGGCCGGGGCCGGATAGCTTTTTGATCTCCGCAGAGCCGGGAAGGCTTACTTTGCGAGGTGGGGGCGAGCGGGGAACGCTCTATTCGGTCTATGAAGTTCTCGAGTCCGCCGGTTGTCGTTGGTTCATGCCGGGACCGCAGGGAGAGTTCGTGCCGGAGGTTTCCTCAATAGTCATTCCCTATGGCGAGGCTGTGCATGAACCTGCTTTTTACCAACGGGAGATCTCTAGTCCGGGCGGTCCGGGGATGACGAAAAGCGAGATCGTTGACTGGGAGGCGAAGAACCGCCTGAACCGAGACTTTAACCTGCGCAAGGAGCCCGGCTGGGTTGATCGCGGGGGTTTTATCCAATGGCATTGGATCGCCCACAACTATGACTTCATCCTGCCGCCCGAACCGAACTTCGAGAAACATCCCGAGTGGTTTGCGCTTTACAAAAACCGTCGTGTTAAGCTCGGAAAAGAATCTGCCAACGTGTGCACGACGAACCCGGAGGTCATCGACTACTTCGCGGATTTTGTGACTAAGTGGTTTGCCGATAACCCCGATGGAAGCATCTTCCCGCTTTCCCCGCCGGACGGGCTCATTCGCTGGTGCGAATGTCCGGAATGCCTGAAGCTCGGCGGCAGAAATTTCACCGCGGGAGCTGAAGGCTCAATGAGCCGGCGGCAAATCACATTTGTCAACGCGATTGCTAAAAAGGTCGCCGTAAAATTCGCCGACCGAAAAATTCTTCTGCTCGCCTATCAAAATTTCGTCGATCCGGTGGAAGGAATGAAGATGGAGCCCAACGTCATCGTTCAGCCGGTGAATTACGGAGCGTTCGGAAAAGCGATGACTGATCCTGCCAACAAGCGCCAGAGGGATCGGTTCGAAGGCTGGAGTCGGATTTCCGACCCGAAGAGCGGCACACCCGGGATATGGGATTACGCGCTCCTTCAAGTCGATGCGCTTTCTGGCCCGCGCCTGACTCCTCTGCCGCTCGCCCGGGTGATGACGGAGAACATCCGCTTCCTCCACAGCATCGGCGGGCGCTATTATTTCACCCAGGCTGGGCCCCTCTCGGATGTGAATCCCTTCGTTTTCTACGCAGCCGCGAAGATGCTTTGGAACCCGGACACGGATTTGGACGGGCTGCTCAAAGACTTCTGCTCAAAATTCTACGGCCCGGCGGGCACGACGATGTTTGAGTATTGGAATCTCTTGGAAGATGCCGTTGCCAAATCGAACTGGAACCCGGCAACCTGGCCTGAAATCACACTTCCGAGCAACCTCGTGTTTACGCCTGAGGTTTTGCAAAAGGGTTTTCAGATGCTCGAAAGGGCCGCGCAGGCCGCAGAAACGCCGGGACAAAAAGCGAAAATTGAGATTGCCAAGTTGTCTTTGGAATCAGCCCAACAGAGTGTGAGCCTAGCTCGCCCTTGGCGTTTAGCGCGGGGAAAAGAAACTTACCTAACGAATGCCGATGCCGGGGACGATGTCATGGCTCAAGTCCGGGGGCTGGTTTCCGAGCGTAAGAATAGCGGCGATCCGGAAGGCTCCCTCACACGCCTCATCGACCGCTTGCCAAAGCGAGATTGGCCTCTGCTGAGCATCAATAACGGACTCGCGGAGGTGACTGTTCTTCCTTACCTCGGTGGGCGCATTCTTCGCCTGAGGACGTTTCCCGATGGGGCAAATGTCTTCTATGAGCCGAAGGATGATCTCGTGCTCGACCATGTTTCCCAGTCCTATTTAAATTATGGCGGCTACGAGGAGTATCTCGGCGCGGCGTTTGCAAGTCCCGGCTGGGAATTGCCTTTTGAACTATCCCGCGACGAGGAGGTGATCCGGCTCTACGCCACTCAGGGTTCGATGATCTGGTCACGTGCGATTGCGCTGTTAGGAGGGCGCCCGGGGATTTCGCTCCAGACAACAATCAAGAATTCCGGTGCGGAGTCTGGAAAGCTGATCCTCCGCGGACATCCCGAAATGACGCTGGATGCGCCGATTGATCGGCTGATCCTCGTTTGGCGACGAACCGATGGAACGTTAACAAATGCACCCCTTGCCAACAGCCTTCCAGAGCCGGTCAGCGGCTCATGGGCCGTTTACGATCCGCTCGCGAAACGTGGCGTGATTCACCGTTTCGATTCTGCCCTCGCGGAGGCAAGCCTCCATCTGGATTTCCAAAAAAACACTTTCAACATGGAGACGAAAACAAAAGAGATCGAACTCGCCCCGGGAAAGTCGCTCCAATTCTCTCAGGAGTGGGAGGTGTTTCCGGATGGAACGCTCGAACAAATTCAATCAAAACTATGAAACTCATCCAGTCCATCGCCTCATCGGCGATGATCCTCACGATCATCAACCTGTCGGCGGCCTCCTCAGTCCCTGCCGAGGTGCCGGTTCCGCAGACGGGCACCGGAGCCGGACATGGCGACGGTTCGGGTTTTCGCCCTGCCGAGAGCAAGCCGTCGCTTCGTTATCGTGCTCCATCGCAGTTCGGCTCACACGGAACATTCGCGGCGTGGATTAATCTCGATGATCCTTCCACTGCGTCGGGAGCCATCGTTTCTGCGGGGACTCCTGACACGGGCTGGATGCTGCTACAGATCGCTGAGGGGAAGCTCACGTTTTTGCTTCAGCGGGGAGTGAAGCCTTTTGTCGGTGAAGACGAATGCTATCTCAACATCTCAACCCCGATCGATACTTGGGCTCCCGGAAGCTGGCATCACGTTGCGGTGGCTTGGGACGCGCGCGGGCCAGGTCAATCGCTTGCCGCGCTTTTCATCGACGGGCAAATGGCGGAAGAACGCAACACCGCAAGCCTGGCCCAGGGGTGGGGTCCTGAAATGCTCTTCATCGGATCCAGCAGCGCGAGCGCGGCGGGGCCTCGGATTGCCGGAACCTTGGATAACGTGGCTGTTTTTCCATTCGCGGTCCCGCCCGACCAGATGAACGCGGTTCTCGATGGGGATTTGACGGGAGCAGCGCTCTTCGCGGATTTTGAAGCGGATTCCGATGCCAAGGACCTCCGCCTTTCTCCGGATGATGCGGCGGCTAGAGCGGAATCGAGGGCAAAGTGGTCCCGATGAACGCCATTAAGAATCACCCGATCCGCTGCGTGGCGCTCGATTTCGATCTCACGATGTTCGACTACAGCCGCCCGATGGACACCCGTGTGCTGATGCCATGGTTCCAACGTCTTCACGATGCAGGAGTCATGGTGGGAATTGCGTCGGGGCGCACACTGGACAATCTCGGCGAGGAGCTGAGGAGAATTGACATGTCCTGGAGCCAGCCGTTTCCGCATTTTGTGATCCACGAGGAATTTTACATCCATTGGCCGGATGGGCCTGACCAGGATGAGATCCGGCAATGGAATCAGGCCTGTGCAATCGCGGTGCGGGAACTCTGCCGGGAAGTTCGGCCTCACTTTGATGCCTGTGCAGCACTGATGGAGGGGCTTGGGATCGGCATCGAAATGGGGGTCGCAGAAACGGATGCAGGCGTCACTCTTGTGCTGGAAAACCCTGCCGGTGCGGAGCGCGCGCGCAGTCTTCTTCACGATATGATGCCTGCGGATTCTTCGGCACGCGTCTCCCGAAACCATCACATCCTTCTCGCAACGCCCGCCGAATACCACAAGGGCTCCGCTCTCGACAGGCTCCGCCTCCTTGGCGGGCTCCATCAGAGCGATGTGCTGGCAATTGGCGACAATCTTAATGATATCGCGATGCTGGAAGAGTTGAGGGGATTTCGGTGCGCGACCGTTTTGAATGCCGACCCTAAGATTCGAGACCTTGTTGCAGGCCGCGGAGGCCATCAGGCGACTCAGCCGATCGCATTCGGAATCGCCGAACTCTTTGATTCCATTTTCGACAGCGACTTCATCTCGCCTTCGCAGCCTGCTTGATTGCCTTTGAAAGGCGGCAGGTTGAGGTGGCGAAAAGACGAATCGGGCAAGTTGACTCCGGTGGGTTTGGAGGTTAGAACGGGAGGTGCTGTGACTCTCGAACGACTTGAAAAAATATATCGGCGTCCGCTTTTTGATTTGATTCAGGAAAGCCGGCGGGTGCATTTGGAATTTTGGAATAACAACGAGGTACAACTTTGCACGTTGTTGAGCGTGAAAACGGGGGGGTGCAGTGAGGATTGCGGATACTGCTCGCAGAGCGCGCACCACAAGACGGGGTTGGAAAAGCAGGCGTTGATGACGAAAGACGAGGTGTTGCCGGTTGCGGAGCGTGCGCGCGAGAATGGCTCGACGCGGTTTTGCATGGGCGCGGCGTGGAAGGGCGTGCGGGAGGGTGACGGGAAGTTCGAGCAGATGCTGGAGACGGTTCGCGAGGTGAGCAAGTTGGGCATGGAGGTTTGTGTGACGCTCGGCCAGCTTGGCGATGCGGAGGCTCGGCAGCTCAAAGAAGCGGGGCTGACGGCGTATAATCACAACATCGATACCTCGCCGGAGCACTACCCCAATATTGTGACGACACACTCGTTTGACGATCGGCTCAACACGATTGGTTCGGTGCAACGCGCGGGATTGAGTGTTTGCTGTGGGGGAATCATCGGGATGGGCGAGTCGGAGATCGACCGGCTGAAGATGCTGGAGGTGTTGTGCGGTTTCGATCCGGCCCCCGAGAGCGTGCCGATCAACTGCCTGATGCCGATGGCCGGAACGCCGCTGGCGGAGGTGGCGCCGGTGGATGTGTTTGAAATCGTGCGTCTGATCGCCACGACGCGGATTGCGCTGCCAAAGGCGAAGGTGCGGTTGTCGGCGGGGCGCACGAACCTTTCGCGCGAGGCGCAGGCGATGTGTTTCTTTGCGGGAGCGAATTCGATTTTTTACGGCGACAAGCTGCTCACAGCGGGAAATCCGGGTGTTGATGAAGACCGGGAACTGCTCGAGACGCTCGGTCTCCGTCCACAGGCGCCTTACTCGGATCAACCGGAACCGGCCTATCTATCATGAAAATCAGTATCGGCAGTGATCATGCGGGATTTGAGTATAAGGGGCGTATCATCGCTCACTTGCGCGAGGCCGGGCACGAAGTGGCTGATCACGGAACGAGCAGCGCCGAGAGCACGGATTATCCGCTTTTTATCATTCCCGCGGCCGAGGCGGTGGCACGCGGCGAAGCGGAGCGAGGGATCGTTCTGGGGGGATCCGGTAACGGCGAGGCGATGGCGGCGAACAAGGTCAAGGGCGTTCGCTGTGCGCTGTGCTGGAACGACGAGACGGCGCTCTTCTC
>JBBRHN010000116.1:0-7304 GCA_038222685.1 Chthoniobacterales bacterium
AGGGAGCACCGCACGGTCGCCGCGTTCCACCGGAAATCCAGCATCGACCCATCCTTGGGTTCCGCCCTCGACAACGACGCAATCGCTGAAGCCGACGTTCGCGAATTTCTCCGCCGCCTGTTTTGCGCGGACACCGCTGTGGCAAAGGACGTAGATCGGTGCGCCTGTGTTGGTTTTGTTGCGCCCGGCCAGCACAGAGCCGCAATCGAGCGTGTCCAGCGGCAGCAGGTGGGCTCCCGGAACATGGACTCCCGCAAATTCCGCAGGCGTGCGGACATCGATCAGGTTAATGCTTTTTTCGCCGGAAAGGAGATTTTTGAGTTCGTTGATGGAGATGCTTTTCATAGGTGTGTTTTGGTTTGTTATTGGAAATTTTTTTGAAAGGTGGAGAGCTTGTCAGGGGAGCTTTTCCCTCGCCTCACGAATCTCTTCGAGACAGTGAAATATCTTCGTCACGCATGGTGCACCCAAGCGGTAGAACACCTGCTGCCCGCGCTTCTCATCGACGACCAATCCCACATTCCGAAGCACGGCGAGGTGGTTGGATACGGTTGAGGAGTCACATCCCAGCATCCGCGTCAGGTCGGAAACGCAGTGCTCCCCCTCCGCGAGGACATCGACAATCAGCAGCCGGCTCGAATGCCCGAGGGCTTTGAACACATCCGCACCCCGGCGATATTCTTGTCTTGAATGGCGGGGAGTGGTGACGGCTGTCTTCATACATGGCAATATGGCAATATATCTAATCTTCTGTCAATGAGATTTTTTTTTCCCTGCGCGAGCTGCGACCTATACCAATCCGGAATGCCCGTGGTGCATGCCTCCGCAAAATTTATGGCCATGCCATCCCCGAGGTTCAAACAGGTCATACCTTCCTACTCCCAAATGGCCAGTTGGAAGGCGAAATCCTCTGATCACCATCTATTTTTCAAAGGTGATCGCCTTCACGGGTGCCGTTTCGGCCTTAGGGACTTTGGAGGAGCGAGGGAGTTTCAAATGTTCGAGAGCGACAACGGCTGTCTGCTTGAAAGCGCGCTCCTTCCTGCGCCGGAGCATAAGCCGGGATCGCTGCCGACATGGCTGGCCGCGCAGAGCGTGGACGCGCTCGTTGCCTCGGCCATCGGCGAGCGCGCGCTGCTGATGCTTTCGGACGCGGGCATTGAAACCTTCCCTTCCGGCGGCGAGTCGGACCCATCCAGGCTTGCCACCGCCTACCTGCAGGGAAAATTGCCCCGTGCAAACAAGGATAATTCCCGCTGCAATGGCGCTTATCATGACCACGATGAACACGACTGCGGCCAACACTGAGAAGGCACCTGGAGCATTGGAAGAACTTCACCGCGATTGTTTCGCCTGCGGAGTCTGCAATAACAGCGGGCTGAATCTTCATTTTGATGTAGGCGCGGACGGAGTTGCCATGGCGGTTTGGCAACCGTCTGCAGCGTTCCGCAGCTACCCGGACCGTGTGCATGGCGGCGTGATTGCCACATTGCTGGACAGCGCGATTGTGCACGCGCTCTTCGCGAAGGGAGTGGCCGGAGTGACGGCTGAGCTCACGATCCGCTACCTCCAAACGGTCCAGCTTGATGCCCCCGTCCAAGTGACTGGCCGCGTCGAGTCGGTCCGCCACGGGATCTTTTTCTGTGCTGCCGAAGTTCACCAGTCAGGAATTCTCGTGGTGCGTGCCTCCGCAAAATTTATGGCCATGCCATCCCCCTCGGTTCATCCTATCGAAAGAAATCCATGACGACTGACCCGGTTCCACAGAAGAGCGGCAGGCGAAGCGTCCTTCCCAAAATCTTGAACGGCCTGCTTTGGCTGGTGTTTTGCGCGATGGCCGGCACGGGTCTGTTGTTGGCTTTTCGGTTGCCACCCGGATCACGCGGCGGCCAAGGGCTCTCGGCTTTGGGGATGACGCGGCACGACTGGGGCGATGTCCACACATGCCTTTCCTATGCGTTTCTGGCCCTGATTCTTATCCACCTTCTCCTCCACTGGCGGTGGTTTTGGCAGGTGGCCGCTCGAAAAAAGCGCTGGCCTCTGGTGATCGGATTTGGAGCCGGGTTGGCACTCCTGCTGGCTCTGAGTCTTCAGCCGGTGGAGAATCGCGGTAAGCCCGATGAACCCGCGCGACACAGCGGGAAGCATTGAGCCATTTTCGTGGGATTCGAAGTTGAAGGGGGGTGAGGAACATCGAACATTCAACATCGAACATCGAACTTTGAATGGGGGTATTGGGCGCGGGAACGTAACCCGGAGGCAGGGGTCGAAAATCCCGCGCTGATTCCGCACACCGGGCCTCACCGTTTCAATGTTCGTGCCAGCGCTCATATGTTTTCCGGCATGCCTTTAGTTGAATTCGTGACAACGGAGCCCGGGAATTTCGAACATCCACCACGGCGCTCGTTTTCCGCCCAAACAGCGAGCGATCCGGCAAGGATGGGGCTTGACATTTCCGGTCAATATTAAAATAACTAATAAGTCATGAGCGTTGAAATTCTGGCACGTATCCAATTCGCATTCACGATTGCGTTCCATTACATCTACCCGCCGTTGAGCATCGGGCTGGGTATTGTTCTGGTGATGATGGAGGCGGCGTGGCTCAAGACCGGCAATCCGCTTTTTCACAATATGGCGCGGTTCTGGACGCGGATTTTCGCGCTCACGTTTGCGATCGGCGTTGCGACCGGGATTGTGATGGAGTTTGAGTTCGGCACGAACTGGGCGACCTACTCGCGGTTTGTCGGGGATATTTTTGGAAGCGCGCTAGCGGCGGAGGGGATTTTTGCGTTCTTTTTGGAGTCGGGATTTTTGGCGATCTTGCTGTTCGGATGGAACAAAGTCGGCCCCAGAATGCATTTCTTCGCGACCTGCATGGTGGCCTTCGGAGCGCATTTCAGTGCGGTGTGGATTGTGGTGGCGAACTCATGGATGCAGACGCCAGCGGGCTACCATTTGGAACGCATGGTCAACGGCAAGGCGGTGATTCTCCCTTCCGATCACGTGGTCACCACTGCCGACCTCACGAGCGTCCGCGCGGTCGTGGATGATTTTTGGGCGATGGTCTTCAATCCCTCGACGGTTGACCGGTTGACCCATGTGGTGCTCGGCGCGTGGTTGGCGGGGGCGTTCCTTGTGGTGAGCATCAGCGCGTATTACCTCCTGCGGAACCGGCATTTGGAATTTTCCAAGGCCTCGCTGAAAATCGGGTTGGCCTTTGCGACCGTGGCCTGCGTTTTGCAGATGATCAGTGCCGACTTCACGGCCAAAGGTGTGGTGCGAAACCAACCGGTCAAACTTGCTGCTTTGGAAGGTGTCTATGAGACGGCGCCCGCCACGCCCATTACGCTTTTCGGCTATGTCGATGCCGGGGCGGAAAAGGTTGTGGGGCCGAAAATTCCTGGCTTGCTGAGTTTTCTGGCTTGGGGCTCATGGGCAAAGCCGGTTGTCGGGCTCCGCGATCTGCCGTCCGATGAGTTCTTAAAATTGAGACACCCGCAAGCCACCGCCAGTGAGTTGCCAGGGATCCGAAAGCAGTATTGGCCGAATGTGGGGGCGGTTTTCCAGTTTTACCATATCATGATCATCGTGGGAGTAAGCCTGCTGGGCTTGTCGCTGGTTGCCTGTTTTTTCTGGTGGCGCGGCTGGCTTTTCGACCTTTCCCGTCCGCTGACACGCTGGCTGCTTGTCGCCTTGGTTTTCTCGGTTCTCGGTCCGCAAATTGCAAACCAGGCGGGCTGGTTCGCCGCAGAGATGGGTCGGCAACCCTGGATCGTGTATGAGATGCTGCGGACGTCCGAGTCGCTTTCCAAGGTTGTCACAGCGAATCAGATCGTGGCTTCGCTCATCCTCTTCGGTCTCGTTTACTCGCTTCTTTTCGTCCTGTTTGTTTTTCTTCTCACCCGGAAGATTCAGCACGGACCGGATACCGAAGAGGAGAGCGAGGAAATGCCGGAGAGTTGGAAAGCCCTCGTCCGTAACACCCCACGCGCATGAACTTCCTCGATCTCAACATCATCTGGTATATCCTCGTGGGTGTTCTTTTCACTGGCTATGCGATGCTCGACGGCTTCGACCTGGGAGTCGGCGCGCTCCAGCTTTTTGTCCGAACGGATGAGCACAGGCGGCTGCTCTTGAACTCGATCGGCCCTGTTTGGGATGGCAATGAAGTTTGGCTGGTTACCGGTGGAGGCGCTTTATTTGCTGCGTTTCCGGAGGCCTACGCCACCGTATTCTCGGGTTTCTATCTCCCTTTCATGCTGCTGCTCTGCTCGCTGATCTTCCGGGCGGTCGCTATCGAATTCCGCAGCAAGGAGGAATGGACATGGTGGAGGCAGTTCTGGGATGTGGCCTTCAGTGCCAGCAGTTTGCTCGCAGCCCTCCTGATCGGCGTGGCGATGGGCAATATCGTGCGAGGCATCCCGCTGGATGCGGATCACGAGTTCGCGGGTTCATTTTTCGGACTCCTGAATCCCTACGCGCTGCTAATGGGTATCACGACGGTCCTGCTCTTCGCAATGCACGGAGCGATTTATCTCGCCATGAAAACGGACGGCGAACTGAACCGGATCGTCAGCGGATGGATTCCACGTCTTATCGGCTTTTTTCTCGCCTCCTATTTTCTCTTCAATCTCTACACGCTGGTCGAAGTTCCGTGGGTGCTGGATACGGTGCGTGCCCGGCCGTATGTCTTTTTGGTCGTCATCTTGAATGTCCTGGTTGTGCTGAACATCCCGCGCGAAGTCCACAAGGGGCGTGAGTTTAATGCCTTCCTTTCCTCTTGCGCGGCGATGGGGCTGATGATGGCGACTTTCGGGCTCACCTATTTTCCCAACATGGTTCTTTCCAGTCCGGATCCCGCAAACAGCCTGACCATTCTCAATGCGGCATCCACCCAGAAGACATTGGGGATCATGCTCATCATCGCGCTTATTGGTGTTCCCCTCGTGCTCGCTTATACCGCAAGCATCTACTGGATATTCCGGGGAAAAACCACTCTCACAAAGCACAGCTATTGATACCTCGAAGTGCGAGGTCGATCGGGCTACTCGTAAGTGCCCTTGGTGACGCCGATCTGGCTTTTGGCTCGGAGCTCGCGCCAGAGGCCGGAGCCGTTGGATTTTCCGGCGAGCAGATCGAGGTAGGATGAGATGACGCGGAGGGTTTCAGCCGCGGATTCTTCGAGGAGTTCGATACGGAAGTGGCGGAGTCCGGCCGCGTGAAACTGCTCGTAAAAGCCAGCGCCGGATTGTGGGACGGCGTGGAAGAGGGTGTTGCGGCAACCGACGTCAGCGCGGAGCGGGTGCTCGATGCCGACGCGATCCCGGAGGTGGACACGGTGTTTTTCGCAGGGGCGGCCGCAGTTCGTGTAGTCGGTGCCGTCGGACATGAACGCGGCAAAAACGCAGTGCTCCATATGAAACATCGGCATGTGGTGGTGGAGCGTGAGCTCGAACCATTCGGGCGGCGCGGCACGGAGGAGGGCAAGGATTTGACCGACGTTGAGATCGTGTGAAATCGTGAGACGTTCGACACCGAGGGCGTGAAAAACCGAGGCGGTGACGGGGTTGGCGACGTTGAGTGAGAAATCACCAATGCGGCGAAGCGGGCTGTTGAGGAAGTGGGAAATTGCGCCGACGTTGCGGATGAGGACACCGTCGGGCTCGGCGTTTTCGATGAGTTTAAAAAACCCCTCCTCGCCAGCTTTTTGGATGCGTGGAGTCGCAAGGGCGATCTGCGCGCCGCCGTGGGTCCGAACCCGCGCGACGGCTTCTTTGTAGCGTCGGATATCCTCGTAATCGGCGTAGAGTTCAGTGATTCCGGCTTCGAGTGCTGCCTCAAGCTGCTCATCCGTTCGGCAAAGAACCGTGAGACGGGCTTCGCTCGCCGGGAGGCTGGATTGGGCAGGAAGGATATCCGATAGCGTGATGCTCGGACGCGCAGGCGCGTCTTTTTCGGCGAGGCGAAAAACAAGTTCGCGCCGCAGCCGGTTGAGTTCGCCGAGCGGGAGAATCACATCGCCAGCGAGATTGTTGCTCACGTCGCGAAGAGCGAACGGGGTTTCGCTGAGTTTTCCGAATTGTGAGCGAAGGACTTCGTCGGTGAGGGGACGTGTGCGAGCGGCTTCGAGGGGGATGGTGGACTCGATGACGACGCCGTTTGACTCCACGCGCAACGGCAATCCCGCGCTGCCGTCCACCGTGAGATCGAGTGGCTTTTTGCGGGCGGGGCGACCGTCAAGACGGCCAGCGAATGTCGTGCGGAGTTCGCGATTGAGCGCGGGGTCGTCGGTTTTCCAGACGCGTGACCCGATGGGGATTTTCGAAAAATCCACGTGTGCCTGCTCGAACGAAATCCGGTTGCCTGCGACCTGAAATAGCCGTCCGCCCTGCTCGTGTTCCGTGTCTCCGCCGGTATCAAAGACGACGCCGTCGCCGGGCTTGAGCGCAACGCCCGCGTCGTCGATCTCGGCAAAGTCCCGGCCGACGCGAGTCACTCTGCCGACAAGCGCGCCGCGCTTTTTCCCGAACCGTGCTGAGACGAGTTCCTGATGATTGACCCCATGCATCCATCCACTGAAAAGCCCGCGGGAAAATGTCATTTCGAGCTGATACCAATCTTCCGGCGCGGGCTCGGATGGCCGTCCCTCCATCGCGGCATCGAGCGCTTTGCGGTAAACACGCGTCACAGCGGCCACATACTCCGGCGATTTGAGGCGGCCTTCGATTTTAAAGCTCACGACGCCGCGTTCCAAGAGCGCGGGAATTTCCCGCACGGCGGCAAGATCCTGCGGCGAGAGGAGGTAGCGTTTGTCGCCAAGATCCTGAACGACGCCGTCCACAACGAGTTCGTAAGGCATTCGACAGGCTTGCGCACACTCACCACGATTCGCGCTGCGGCGTCCGAGTGCTTCGCTGGTGAGGCATTGACCCGAGTAGGCCACGCACAAGGCACCGTGAACAAATGTCTCGAGCGGGAGGATGGCAGGAAACTTTTCCAACTCGCGGAGCGAGAGTTCGCGGGCAAGAACGACTTGGCGAACACCGAGCGACTCCGCGAATCGCACGCCCTCCGGCGACGTGATCGTCATCTGCGTCGAGGCATGCACACGCATGTCGGGAAACATCCGGCGCGAAATCTCGGCGAGGCCGACATCCTGAATAATGACCGCGTCCACCCCGGCATCCGCCAATGTGCGCAGCTCCGAGACCGCGACCTCAAGCTCGTCTGTGAAGATCAAAACATTCAGTGCCACGTAGGCTTTCACACCGTGGTTGTGCAAAAAGGCGACCACCTCAGGCAGT
>JBBRHN010000117.1:0-7292 GCA_038222685.1 Chthoniobacterales bacterium
TTCCGAACGCGGATCACTAAATATTTGAAAGACCGCCTCGAACCCAATCTCCCCGATTGGCCGGTTATGTGTTTCTACCCGATGTCAAAACGCCGGGCGCCGGGCCAAAACTGGTATGCGCTGGACTTTGATGCTCGCAAAAAACTGATGGCCGGACACGCCCGTGTGGGTCGCACATATTCGGGACGCATCCTCCAGCTCATCACTGGATCTACCGGACTCGACGATGGCGAATGGGGCGTTACACTTTTTTCGCGCACCACATCGGACATTAAAGCGGTTGTTTACGAGATGCGTTTCGACGAGGTGAGCGCGCAATACGCCGAGTTCGGCGAATTTTTTATCGGCATCCAAATGCCGCTCAACGCGCTCTACGCGCGCCTCATGCTCTGATCCGCGCGTTCAGGCAAAGCTCTGGCGGGCCTGGACGATGTCGGCGGCGATTTGGTCGCGGAGGGCATCGAGGGACGGGAATTTTTTTTCGGGCCGAAGGAACGTTGTAAAAACGACTTCGAGATCCTCCCCGTAAAAATCGCCTGGGTCACCGAGGAGGTGAACTTCGAGAAGGCGTTCGGCAGCGGCGTGCACGGTGGGACGGGTGCCAATGTTGGCGACAGCGTCAAACTCACGCGCGCCGAGACAGGCGCGGACGGCGTAAACGCCATCGGGCGGGAATTGTTCGTTGTGTGCGGCGAGATTGGCGGTCGGGAAGCCAAGTTGGCGTCCGATCCCCTCGCCTTTGGTCACGGTGCCGAGAACAGAATACTCGCGTCCGAGAAACAGGCGGGCGGTTTCGAAGTCGCCCGCTTCCACAGCATGGCGGATGGCGGTGCTGCTGACGAGTTGGTCGCCGACGCGAACCGGCGTGACCTCGGTGGTGGCGAACCCTGCGACGGCCCCGAGTCGGCGGAGAAGGGATCCGTCGCCCGCGCGGCTGTGACCAAACTTCCAGCCTTCGCCCACGCAGATGCGGGCAAGGGGGCGTGAGGCTTGCACGAGATCGCTGACGAAGTCCGTTGCCTCGCGCGCGGCGAAAGCGGCGTCGAACGCCAGCATGAGAACGTTCCGCACGCCGAGTTCTTGCATGAGGCGGAGCTTGTGCGTGGTGGAGGTGAGCAGGCGCGGCGCACTTTCGGGCCGGAGGATCTTTGCGGGATGTGGATCGAACGTCACGACGACGGCTTCACCTGCGATCTCGGCGGCGGCGGCGCGGGCGGACTCGAGCACGGCGCGGTGACCGAGGTGGAGCCCGTCAAAAACGCCGATGGCAAGCACGAGAGGGCCGTTGATAGTGGCCAGTCCGGAGATCTCGTGCAGAACGCGCATCATGCCCCGCGCAGACGGGAAACAGCGGGAAGGCTCATGATACGGGCCTCTACGGCTTCCGACGGCCCCGCCTTGAGTTCCTCGACGGTGATCGCGCCGTCCACATTAAAGCGGCCGGACTTCGTGCGTCGAAGACTGCTGAGGTGAGCTCCGCAGCCGAGGGTGTCGCCAATTTCGTGGGCGTAGGTTCGCACGTAGAATCCTTTACTGCAAACGACGCGAAAGTCGATTTCTGGCAGGCGGACGGCGAGGACTTCGTGGGCGTAGACGTGGACAAATCGTGGTTCGCGCGGCACTTCTTTGCCTTGTCGCGCGAGTTTGTAGAGCGGAACGCCTGCTATTTTGATGGCGCTTACCATCGGAGGCGTCTGATAAAAGTCGCCATGAAATTTCGCAAAGGCCGCGTCGATTTCTTCGCGGGAAAAATCGCGGACTTCGTGAGATGAGGTGATCCGGCCATCGGCGTCTTGGCTGTCCGTGCGCTCGCCGAGTTTGAGAGTTCCGACGTATTCCTTGTCCTCGCTCATGAGGAGGTCTTGGATTTTTGTGCCGCGTCCAATGGTGATGAGCAGGAGGCCCGTGGCGAGCGGATCAAGCGTGCCGCAGTGGCCCACTTTTTTTGTGTTCAATGCGCGACGCGTGATAGCGACGACATCGTGTGAGGTCATCCGCGGAGCTTTGTCCACGAGAAGGACGCCGTCGATTTCACTTCCGGATCTCACGATACAATGCCTCCAAAAAGTTCGCCTTCACTTCCTCGACCGAGCCGCGCACACGCGCTCCAGAGGCCATGGGATGACCTCCGCCTTTGAAAATTTGGCAGATTTTGCAGACATCGACAGCGGGGTTTTTCGAGCGGGCACTTACACGAACGAGGCCGTCGGGTAGCTCTTCAAAAAACACGGCGGCTTCGACACCCTCAACAGCGCGGAGTTGATCGATGATGCCCTCGTTGTCTTCCGGCAGAACCGCGAGGCGCTCAACGTCGGCGAGGAAGAGAGAGAACGTTGCGACGCGGTCTTCGCAGGAGAACTCGGCGCGCTCGAGGGCAAAGCGCAGGAGTTCGAAGCGGCGGCGCGGCTGGCTGTCATACATCAAGCGCGAGAGTCCGGCGACATCGACGCCGAGGGTGACGAGTTCGGCGGCCGCGCGGAATGTGCGCTCGTTGGTTCCGGCGTATTGGAACGAACCTGTATCCGTCGAGATCGCGGCAAAGAGATTGGTCGCGATGGCCGGCGTGATCTCGGCGCCGGCATGGCGGAGGAACTCAAAAAGAATCTGTCCGGTGGCGGGCGAGGCGGGATCGATATAATTGATGTCAGCGTAGTTTTCGTTGCTGACGTGGTGGTCGATGTTGATCCAGCGGGTGCCGGGGGCGATGGCTTGAGCGACGGTGCCGATGCGGTTTTGCACGGAAGTGTCGAGAGAGACGAAGAGGTCGATTTTTTTTGGTGTGGCCGGCGGGAGTTCGACAATTTCGTGGCCCGGCAGGTAGCGGAATTTTTTCGGTGTGGCTTCCTCGTTCCAAGCCGTCACGTCTTTGCCGAGGGCCTTAAGCCAAAGGGCAAAGGCGATGGTCGAGCCGAGCGCGTCCGCATCCGGACGCAAGTGGCTGGAGACGCCGATGGTATGGGCGGTCTTGATCTCGGCGAGGATTTGGTCAAAAGCAGTGTTCACGGTTTTTCTTCGAGTCCCAGTTCTTCCATAATATTCAAAATACGAGTGCCGCGTTCTAGGGATGCGTCGAGTTTAAAATGGAGGAGCGGCGTGTGTTTTAAGGACACCCGCCGGGAGAGTTCGCTCTGGAGGTGGACGCGGTTATGGTTAAGTTTTTCAACGGCGCTTTGCTGCTCGTGGCCTTTTCCGAGGGCTGAGATAAAGACATGCGCCTGCTTAAGATCAGGCGTGATGTCGACGGAGTTCACGGTGACGAGGACGCCACCAAAATCGAGCTCGCGGACGATGATCATGCCGAGCTCACGTTTGATGACTTCGCAGACCCTTTCCAGACGGTGTTTCATGGTCGTAAGCGGACAACCCGGTCCGCGCGGTTAGAGTTGTTGCGGGATTTTTTCGAGCGTGTAGCACTCGATGATATCCTCGGGAAGGTATTCCGAAAAATCGCCGAGCTTGATGCCGCATTCGAGTCCGGCGCGGACTTCTTTGACATCGTCGGTGAAGCGTTTGAGCGTTGCGAGGCCGCCGTCGTAAATCGGCTGTTTTTTGCGAAGCACGCGGGCGCGGGCCTTGCGGTCGATGCGTCCGTCGATGACCATGCAGCCTGCGACTTTTCCCTTGGTGAGATCGAAGACTTGGCGCACTTCGGCGTGCCCGATGACGGACTCGCGCAGTTCGGGATCGAGCATGCCGCTCATCGCTTCGCGAAGCTGATCGAGCAGTTCGTAGATGATGCTGAAGAGTTTGATCTGGATGCCCTCGCGCTTTGCTGCCTGCGCGGCGGAGTTTTCGGTTTTCGTATTGAATCCGATAATAACGGCATCCGAGGCGCTCGCGAGCAGCACGTCGGAATCGGTGATCGGGCCGACGGCGGAGTGAATCACATCAAGGTTGATCTTTGTCTGCGGAATGTCTTTGAGTGATCCGACGATGGCTTCGAGCGAGCCCTGCACGTCGCTCTTGACGACGATTTGGAGCACTGGCTTCTGGTCGTCGGCGAGGTTGGAGAAAAGATTTTCGAGGGTCGCGCGCTTCGGTGCGGCCAGTTTGCTCGTGCGGATGACTTCGAGGCGTTCGTCGCTGAGGAGGCGTGCGGACTTTTCGGATTCCATCACGACAAGTTCGTCTCCGGCGTTAGGCAGTCCGCTAAAGCCAAGAACCTTGACGGGGGTTGAGGGGCCAGCCTCTTTGATGGGCTTCCCGTGATCGTTGATAAGTTGCTTGATCTTGCCCCAATAGTTTCCGCAAATAAACACGTCGCCGGCGCGGAGCGTGCCCATGCGGACGATGACGGTCGCGGTCGGGCCGCGGCCTTGCTCGACCTGAGCCTCGATCACTGTGCAGCGGGCATCCACGGCGGATGAGGCTTTGAGTTCGAGAACCTCGGCCTGAATGATCATCGTGTCGAGAAGCTCGTCAACGCCGGTTCCCTTCGTCGCGCTCACGGGCATGCAGATAATGTCGCCACCCCAGTCTTCGGGCGCGAGGCCTTGCTCTTGGAGCTGGGTTTTCACGCGATCGATGTTGGCCGAAACGAGATCGACTTTGTTGATGGCGACCATGATTTGGACTTTGGCCGCCTTGGCATGAGAAATGGCTTCGAGCGTCTGCGGCATGAGGCCGTCATCGGCAGCGACGACGAGAACAACGATGTCTGTGACCGTCGCGCCGCGTGCGCGCATCGCGGTAAAAGCGGCGTGGCCCGGGGTGTCGAGAAATGTAATGTTTTGTCCGTTGCGTTCGACGCTGTAAGCACCGATATGCTGGGTGATGCCGCCGGCTTCGCCTGCTGCGACACGGGCTTTGCGAATGGCGTCCAAGAGGGATGTCTTGCCGTGATCGACGTGGCCCATGAACGTAATGATGGGTGCGCGCAGCGAGAGGTCGGAAGCTTTGGGCTTCTCGGGTTCTTTCGGTGCTTCGACCTTGACCTCGACTTTGTGATGTCCCTTCGACGTGTCTTTGCGCTCGCGCTCGAAAACAAATCCATGCAGCTCGCAAACACGGGCCGCGACATCGGCTTCGACTGTTTGGTTGATGTTGGCGAAAATCTGGAGCGCCATCAGATCTTTGATGAGCTGGAATGGCTTCAATCCCAATGCGTCGGCCAAATCTTTCACAATGATCGGCGGCTTGAGATGGAGGATTTTTTTCGGCTCCGACCCGTCCTCTTGGGTTTCGATGGAAACGGCGGAGTGAACCTCGGTCTCTGGTTCAGGCGCGGCGGGCTCGAGGTGAGGCACCGGCGGGATGACTAAGGGCGTCTTGCCTATCGTTGGAAGAATGCCCTTGAAAGTGGAGCCTTTGGTGCCCGCGGGCTTGCGGACTTTTTTCTTGGGATCGAGGAGGTCGACAGTGGGCGCGGGCGGTTGCTCGGGCTCCGCTGGAGCAGGCTCAACCTTGGCTACTGGCGCAGGCTCGGGTGCCGGAGGGCGTCCGATGCGCGGGAGCGGAGAGACCCGCCTGGTTTTTGCGGGTTTCTCGTCGGTTGTGGTTGTTTTGACTTTCTCTGCCATAAAAATTGAAGCTCCAAGGGGACGGTTTCATAACCGCTAAGTGGATTGAAGTTTGTCCGCCGGAGCCAGCGCCTGGGCGGCTTCCAAAATCTTTTGTCCGGTCTCGAGGTCGCATTCGAGGAGTCCGGCAATGTCGTCCGCGCCGGCAAGGAGGACGACTTCGACGGAGTTCATGCCGCCTTGAGCGAGCAACTGCGCCTGCTCTTCGGTGATACCGAGAAGGCCGGCCATGGAGTGGGCAGCCTCGGCCTTGCGGGATTCCATCACCTGCTCGGCGGTTTTGTCCTCTTGGATGTCGACTTCCCAACCAGTGAGTTTCGCGGTGAGGCGTGCATTTTGGCCGCGGCGGCCGATTGCCAAGGAAAGGTCGTCTTTTTTGACAAGCACACGAACGGTTTTGGTCGCCTCGTCCGCCGTGATGCTGCTGATGTTCGCCGGTTTGAGGGCGGCACTGGCGAACTTCACGGGGTCGGCATCCCAGCGGATGATATCGACTTTTTCGTTATTGAGTTCGCGGACGATGTTTTTGACGCGGGCGCCGCGCATTCCGACACAGGCACCGACGGGATCGACCTTGGCGTCGGCGCTGTGGACGGCGACTTTGGTGCGGTATCCGGCCTCGCGGGCAATGACTTTCAACTCAACCGTGCGATCTGCAATTTCGCTGACCTCAAGTTCGAATAAACGGCGGACAAAATTCGGATGGCTGCGGGAAAGAATGATCTCCGGGCCGCGCGCGCCGTTCTCGACTGCGACGACATAGGCGCGCAGGCGGTCGCCAATATTGTAGTCCTCGGTCACCACGCGTTCACGGGACGGCATGATACCTTCAAATTTCCCGAGATCGATAATAACGTCGGATTTTTCAAATCGGCGAACGGTGCCATTGACGATCTCTCCGGCGCGGTCTTTGAACTCCTCGTAAATCATCTCGCGCTCGATTTGCCGAATGCGCTGGTTGATGGCCTGGCGTGCCGCCTGAGCTGCGATGCGTCCGAAGTCCTTCGGGGTCACCTCGATCTCAACTTCGTCGCCGGGCTGCACGTCGGGTTTGACGGCGCGGGCTTTTGCCATGGTGACCTCGTCGTGAGGGTTCGTCACCTTTTCGGCGGCGATGAGTTTGGCGAGGGCGCGAATGACGCCGCTCTGCGGATCGATCTCAATGCGGAGTTCGCGGGTGCCAGCCGTAAAGCTCTTCTTTGACGCCGCGAGCAGGGCGTCGGAAATCGCTTCCACCAGCACTTCGCGTTTGATGCTTTTCTCGCGCTCGAGGTATTCGAGCATCGCAATGAGATCGGAGTTCATAAAAAATCAGTTGTATCCATCGATGAAAAAGGCGAGACCGTGGCCCCGCCTATCGTTCATGCACCGGAATCGGGTAATATGAACGCCTGAGCAAGCGCGGTCAAGCTACAAGCTCCGAGTTTTTAGGAGGGGCGATAATTTGAGCATTGGGAAAATTTGCGGTATAAGCGTTTGACACGCCGCAGGGTGGTTGGTAGGTTTCGCGAGTTCGCGGGGCCAGCCCCAGATATGGTGGTTGTCCGACACTCGCGGCACAATATCTATGCAAACTGTCCTCGATACTCCGGTATTGGTGTTGAACCGCCTCTGGCAGGCTGTGAATACGTGCAGCGCGCGCCGGGCCTTCACATTGCTCTACCAAGGGCACGCGCAGGCCGTTTCTACGGAGGCCGGGCAATCATTTCTCACGCATGATTTTGAGAGCTGGCGGGATTTTTCTGTGACGAATCCCGAGCCGGAAATGGTGAA
>JBBRHN010000118.1:0-7269 GCA_038222685.1 Chthoniobacterales bacterium
GAGCAGCGCGGTTTTCCAGTTGGGCGGGCCTTTACCCGTGGCGGGATTGATTGGCACCCAGCCGGGGAACGAGGTCGCCAGGCGCATGAGTTCTTCGCTTTCGATAAATTCCTGAGACTCCTCAAGCAGCTTGGCACGCTCTGATGAGGCCATCCAATGCTCGAGATGCTCCGCCGTGTCGTAGCGCAGCAGCGTCGTCCAGTGATTCTCCTTTTCGGTCGGCGGCTGGAGATACGACCCGCGGTAGCCGGGATAGCGCGCCTGCGCGGCCTGAATCCTCACACACCAGTTGCGATAGTCCATTTCCTTGCCCGGCTTGACTTTCGAGAGAATCACTTCGGTCACCGTCGTGCCCGGAACCGAGCTGGTGGAGTCTCGCCGGACCGCTTCGCCGAAATTCCCGCCCTCGATAAGCGGGATGCTCTCCGCGATGATCTGCGCGCGTTCCGGCGATCTCATCCAGACGTCGAGATCCTCGGCTGTTCGGAAGTTCAGCACGATGGTCCACTCGTTGTGGCCATCGACGCCTGGCATCATGTCGCTGCTGACATAGCCGGGGAACTTCGCGATGATGGCGTCGTGCCGTCCCTGCCAGAGGCCAAAGGCCTCCTCTTGGCCAGCGCGAACCTTCGCTGTGGCGATTAAAACCGCGGTGGCGTCCATGTCAGTTGGCTGCGGCGAGTTGCGCGAAGATGCGATCCGGGCTGAACGGCAGGCTGGTGAGACGGACACCAAGCGCGTCGCTGATCGCGTTCCCGAGTGCTCCGGAGATCGGGATAATCGGCGCTTCTCCCATGGATTTTGCCCCGAGCGGACCATACGCATCGTGCGTCTTTGCGAAGAAAATCTCGGTGCGCGGGATGTCGGCGAAAGCCGGGATGCGGTAATTGCGAAACGTTGGATTGATCACTGTCCCGCTGTCATCAAAAACCATGCGCTCAAAGAGCGAGCTTCCGAGGCCCTGAGAAACACACCCCTCGATCTGGCCGCGGAGTTGCATCGGATTGATGACGGTTCCGGCGTCAACCGCGTGAACGCTTTGAAGGATGCGGACTTCGCAGGTGACGCGGTGGACGGCCACACGAAATCCGTGTGCGAGATAAGCGAGGAAAATCGGAGAGGCGTAAGCCTTGCGGGCGACTTTCAATTTGTGAGCCATGTGGGGCGCCAGATCGTGGAGCGCCTCGATGGGAATCGTGCGCTCTCCACAACGGACGCGACCGTCTTCAAGCAAGCATTCTGCGACGGGGACACCGCAAACCTGAGAGGCGATCTCCAACAAGTTGTCGCGGAGCGCCTCGGCAGCGAGTTTCACACCGTTGCCGGCAACACTGGTGCCCGTGCTGGCAAACGTTCCTGTGTCGAATGGCGTGCGGTCAGTATCGGCGATCACAATCTCAACCCGCGAGACCTTGGAAAGCAGCACCGATGCTGCGATCTGGCGCAGCGAATTGATCGTGCCATTTCCAAACTCGGCCATCCCGACGGCGAGGTGGTATTTGCCATCGTTGCCAACGGAAAGGTGAGCCTCCGAGCGGTGTTCGGTCGGCGGAGCACAATCCTGAGCGTGGATCGCAAATCCCCGGCCCTCGACCCATTCGTCGCCCGCGGGCTTGGTCTCCCCTCGCCCGCTCGCGATCGCCTCGTCGACAAAATCGATACACTGGTCAAATCCGTAACTGCCAATGACGACGGTATCGGGGCCTGGCCAAATGCTGTGCGGCGCATCGTGTTCGCGGACCATGTTTTTTCGCCGAATGGCGATGGGGTCGATTTCGAGTTTCTTGGCGAGTTCGTCGATGGCAGACTCCACAGGGAATGACATCTGAGTGGCGCCATATCCGCGAAATGCACCTGACGGGACGGTGTTCGTATAAACGGCAAGACCGAGTCCCTTTTTGTTTTCGCAGCGGTAGGTGACCAGGCTCGAACTCAGCGAGGACGCCATGACCTCGCCGCCGTGATTTCCATGCGCCCCCGTGTTTGAGATGGCACGGACTTCCATAGCCGTGAGCGTCCCGTCTTTTTTAGCACCGAGCTTGACCCGCACCGAGAAGGGGTGGCGGCTTGATCCCGAAGTGAATTCCTCAGAGCGCGTCCACTCCCACTTCACGGGACGTCCGGTTTTCAGAGTCGCGAGGACGCAGAGGTCTTCCGTGAACATCTCCTGCTTTCCCCCAAATCCGCCGCCCACGCGATCAGTGAAGACATGAACCTGATCCGGGGCAAGGCCAAGAAGGTAAACGAGCTTCGCCTTGGTGAGGTGTGGGGTTTGTGTGCTCGTGCGGACATGGATGCGGCCGTCGTCACTTTTCCACGTGACCGAGCCATGGGTTTCCAAGTGTGCATGCTGGATCTTGCACGTCGAATAGGCTCCTTCATAAATAACGTCCGCCTCGCGAAAGCCCGCATCCACATCACCGGTCGCACTGTCGATCTTTAGGAAAATGTTGTGAGCCGCATCAGAAATGCGACAGGTGGCGTCCTTCACATGCAAAATCGGAGCTCCTGGCTTGATGGCTTCCTCTGGATCAAAAACGGCCTGCAGGGGCTCGTAATCAATTTCCACCAGGCGACAGGCTTCCTCGGCGATGCCCTCGGTCTCCGCAACAACGGCCACGACGCGCTGTCCGACAAAACGGACGACATTGTCGAGGATATACGTGTCATCTGGATCGACCCGGTAGTCATCATGCGTGGCCGTCGTGTAGCGCCGCCGCGGAACATTTTCCCACGTGAAAACCGCATGGACTCCCGGCAGCTCGGAGGCTTTGTCGGTGCGGATGGCGAGGATCTTCGCGTGGGCGTGAGGCGAGCGCACGGCTTTAAGATGAAGCATGCCCTCCATGGCCACATCCATGGTGTAACGCGCGTGACCGGAAATGATAGATTCTGCCAGCGGACTCTGGATATTTGACCCGCAGGCCCTGCCGGCGACATCTTCCCCGACCGAGGTAATGCCATGCACGGCGTCCTCGATCGCATGGTAGCCAGTGCAACGACAGAGATTGCCTTTCAGGCGGAAAGGGAGATCCCGCTTGTCCTCCTCGCTGAGGCTGGCGGCGGTCATGATCATCCCGGCCGTGCAGAAGCCACACTGGAATGCCTGAGCATCCAAAAACGACCTCTGCATAGGATGGAGTTTCCCGCCACACGAAAGCCCCTCGAGTGTTGTCACTTCACGACCCTCGGCGCGGAAAGCAGGAACAAGGCAGCTATGGACGGGCTTGCCATCGAGCCAAACCGTGCACGCGCCGCAGTCGCCAGCGTCGCAGCCTTTTTTAACGCCAAACCAGCCGAGGTCGCGCGCGAAGGTCCGCAGACACTGGCCCGGGCGGGGTTTTTCTTCAAAAGATTGTCCGTTGATTTTGTAGCTCATGGGGTGTGTTAGGCTGAGAGTTCCTGGCGGATTTGCTCCGAAAAATACGACGTGAGTTGGCGGCGATGTTCCGGCGAGCCGTGGGTGTCGGAGAGGTATTGATCGAGAGGAATCGCATCGATTTTTGCCTTCAAATCCTGAGCGGAAGGAACGTCGTCGAAGCAGTATTGCATAGGGCGCAAAGTCGATGCTGTGATAGTCAGCACGAAGTCACAGTGCTCGGGGCAGAGCGTGCCGATCACTAAGGTTTCTGAACGGCCAAGATGAGTGAGCGTGAAACGACGGAAAGCGTGCTTTTTTTTGAGTGCATGCGCGGGGATGAAAATCGAGCGGAGCAACTCGCCGGGACCGAGGAGATTTTGATGATTGCCAGTAACGAAATCCACGACAGGAACCTGACGCGGCTCGCCGCCGCGGGGCCACAGAGTGAGCACGCCTTCCAGTGCCGCCGTGAGTGACGTCATTGGGCCGGCAGGCAGCGACATAATGATGTTGCCGCCGACGCTGGCCTCATTCCAGATCTTGAACGACGCGAGAAACGAGCGGCAACATTCACTCAACAACGGCGCGGCCAACCACTCCGGCGGCGAGACGAAGCGGTCGAGTTCCACCACTTTGCACGTGGCGGCGATTTCAAGTCCCTCGGACGATGCGGTGAGCGCCGGCCACTTGAGAGTGTCAAGGTCGATGAGCGTATGCGTTTCAATTTGCAGTTCGGAAAAAAGCCAGGTGCCGCCCGCGAGCCAGGCGAAGCCGGGTTGCCAATCTTTCACCTCATCTGCGCGGGAGGGGCGTTTGATTTCTGTGATCGTGTTGAGGTCCATGAGATGTGCGTTTGAGTGGAGGTTAGGTTTGCCGGCGGATCTGATAACAAAGCGCGATAAGGCCAATGCTTAGTAAAGCGAACGGCGAGGGCTCTGGAACCACGGCAAATTCGCTATTGTGATTCGTGACGACCCAAACGGCGTTACTGGCAGCATCGACGCCGAAGGTTCCGAGGGCGGTGTATTGTGCCTCCCATGCGCCGGCAACAAACGGCCCGGCTCCCAGAGATGTCCACTTACCGCCGTTCAACCACGATAGGCGAAGTTCCAGTTCGCTCGTGTAAAGTCCGTTCAGTGCCGCTGTATCATAAGCACTCTGCGTATAGCTCATTTGAATGGCAAAGATTTCTCCGCCGAGACCGCTGAACGAAAGGACATCGGAAATGCGCCAGGCATCGTTGGTCGCGGACGAAGAGGGGTCATTGTCGAATGCCGCCTCGGTGGCGCGATTGGCGGATGCTGTTCCGTAGAGAATCTGAGCCTCGGTGACCTTGGTTCCGTTGCTTGTGATCGCGTTGAAGTGGTTGAGATTTTCTGAGGTCGAAAAATCTTTACGATACGCGGCGAGGCCGTCGGTCTCGAGCGTGAGGGTTCCGTTGCCGAGTTGGCGGTCAACTCCTGCTTCCACGACCACCGCGGCGCCGCTGGCAACAGTGACGTTGCCGGCGCCAAAGGCGTTTTGATGTTGGGCCCGCAACGTGCCGCCGGATACCAAAGTGCCTCCCGTGTAGGAGTTGTTGCCGGAGAGGGTGAGCGTGCCATTGCCTCGTTTCACGATAATTTGCTGGGCATTGAGGGTTTCGCTAATTGTGCCGCTGAAATTGCCCGAGGCGACGCTCAGTGTCTGCGATGCAATGAATCCGTTGTCGGCGATGATGCTTCCCGAGCCCGTGAGCGAGGCGATGGTATTGTTGCCCCCGAACAGTCCGAGGAGGGTTCCGTTGACCTCGATATCGCTGGAGGCGCTGAATTGGTCGGAGAGAATCGTCGCGACGGTGCCGCCCGCATCGATGACCGCATTGCCCGCGACGGCTAGGAAGTCCGGGTTTTTGTCCAGTTCCAAAACCACCCCGCTGCCGACGCGCAAGGGTCCAGAGAACGTGTTGTTGCCATCGCCGCAAAAGGACACCTGAGCGGAAGGGCCACTGGCGAGAAACGTGAGACCCTGACCAGACACAGCACCGCCAAAACATGCCAGCCCCGTAGAAGTGAGAGTGATCGTCCGCGTGCTCGCAGCGCCAAGATCCACGACGCCGAAGATTTCGAGCGCGCCAGAAACGCCGATCACATCCATGGAAAAATCCGATGTGACGGTGACATTGTTCGAGAGCGAAGTGATGGTGCCGTCGGCCGTTGTGCCAAGCGAACCGCCGTTGATCTGGAGCGTGCCAACGCCGATGGAATCACTCTCGATGCGCAAGGTTCCCGCCCCGAGAGTCGTCCCGCCGAGATAATCGTTCGTCCCGTTGAGCGTCAGCGCACCGACTCCGGCCTTTATGACTGACCCGGAGCCAGTGAGGTTACCGCTCTGCGTGGCCGAGCCCGTCGCGACGGAAAGAGTGAGCGGATTGTTGGGAGCCGAAGTCGAATACCCCGTTGTGTCAACGTCACCATCGGCGTAATTGATCGTTGATTGGGCGAAAGCCGAAGGAGCGACTGAGAGCGCATATACCAAGATCGAGCGAATGCAAACTCGTATGGAATCGACCAGTCGGTTGCGCTGAATTGGCGAGGAGTAACTCACAATAACGTATTTTCGTAGGACAACAGTTTATTACTGGGACGCATACCCCCTAATTAGGGGGTGACATGGCGTGTTGTGTGAGGCACGATGAAACGATGCTTACGAGCGTCCCGATTTCGGCGGTCAGAAAGAAAGAGGAAAGCCCACCCTCGTTCACCCGAGGGAGAAACAAGATGGATCCGGTCTATGCGCTCTGGGACGAGATGGATACAATCTCTGCTGGGAACTCTGACGAAGCTCTTTCCACATTGTCGCTGCGCCTGTCGCAGCTTTTAAATGCGGACAATGTGAGGTGGCTCGGGGCAGTGAGGGTTCTTCACGACAGGAGCGCGCGCCGCGACCGTTTGCGTGGCTGGCGTCTCCGCGCGAGCTATGACATGATGCCCGACTCGGGAGAGCGATTTCAACAAAAAGGGGAACCTGGAGATGACTTCCAGGTCGGCCTTGCCACGGAGGCGCTCATCGCGGGGGTCGGGCAATTTCGGGTGCACCGGATGCGCGATGGCTGGATCAATTTTCGAGAGTTTCGGAAAAGCGAGCACTTCGACCTTCACTACGAGAAGCTGGGAATCACCGACCGGATGTGGGTCAGTTTCCCGTTGAACGCGGATACGGAGTCGATTTTTCTCATCGATCGAAAATGTGACCGCCCGCACTTTTTAGCTCTGGATGCAAGTCTTGCCGGGGCGATTTTGCGAGGGATGCGCGGTTTTCATCATCGACTTTTATTGAGTCGAGGACTGGTTGTTGGGAACACGCCGCTCAGTCCGGTCGCAAGGCGGATTGTGCAAGGGCTCCTCACGGGGATGTCGGAGAAAGAGATCGCCGTGTCGGTGAATCAATGCGTGGGGACAACTCACAAATACATCAAAACGATTTATACGTGCTTCGCAGTGAACAGTCGCGCGGCGTTGATGGCACTGTGGCTGAGCATGTAAACGAATTTTTCGATTGCGATGGGGGATTGCGCGAGGGGCGGAAATGTGGGATGAACTCCGTGGACATGAGCGAATTGCGAATCGAACCTGCGACATTGGATGATCTCTCGGAGTTGACCGAGTTACTCATGGACCTTTTTGCGCAGGAAGAAGATTTTACGCCGAACCGGGATAATCAGCTCCGGGGATTGCGGTTGATTCTTGAGCAGCCTTCGCGCGGGCGGATTTTTGTCGTGAGGAACACGCACAAAATTGTGGGCATGATCAATCTGCTCATCACGATCAGCACGGCGGAGGGCGGGTTTGTTTTGTTGCTGGAGGATTTGGTGATTCATGGCGAGCACCGCGGGCAGGGGCTGGGTTCGCGATTGCTGAAATACGCGA
>JBBRHN010000119.1:0-7194 GCA_038222685.1 Chthoniobacterales bacterium
CGCATGGTTTGCCCGCTGTGCGGGAATTCGAAATTCGAAATGTGGAACGTCGAATGGTTTACACGCGGGAGCGTGAATTTGGAACGTCAAAGTTCAACACGTGCCAGCGGGCGCTGGCCGGGTGGCCTGCCGCAGGCTGCCTGGAGGGCACTACTTACCGGGGAGGAAGAGTGGCAACGAAGAAAGCGGAGGTGGCGGCGAGGCTGAAACTTGAAGCGTAAAAGGTGAGATTCAAACGGCAAGGCCCAAGGCAGTTGCCCAGTCAATCCAACGTTCTTTCAGGCCATGCCTGGAAAGGATCCCGGAGAACGTGTTGCGGTCGAAGTCGGGAAGTTCCGCAAGGTAAACCACCCTCGCTCGGTCTTTGGGTCGTCCCACAGAGAGAGCAATGGCCGCAAGGTGTTCCGGCCGCATGACCAGCATGCGGTGACCATCCCATTCCACCACAAGCGCCTGTTTCACGGCTTCGGCCTCCAGTCCGGGAGACGCACTGAGAAATTGAACAGGGAAGCCATGGATCAGCAGTCCTTCCTCTTCAAATTCCGTGAAGCCCATTTCGCAAAGTCGGGAATACAATGGTTCCAGAGTGACGAGGAGTGAAGCTGGCGGGGTTTCGAGAAACACGAAGACATCAACATCCCGCGTGGCCAATGGCTCTCCGTGGAAGCCTGCCGCAGTGGCACCGCCGATGGCGTATTGCTCGAGGGTGCCATTCCTCACGAGCTGCTCTAGGACATCGCAGACAGCTTGCATTGTTTTTTCACCCGCTCCAATTGTCGGGTTTCCTGGATAAACCTGCCTAACAACGCAATCTTTTCAGCAACTGGCAGTGAACGCTGCCGGGTTCGCCAAGAAGGCATGCCCCGGCGATTTTCCGGCACAGGCTGCTCTCGCGGAGTGCTGTCGGCTTTCATGCGCACAGAGTAGGGGCTATCACCCGTAAGGTCAATTGATGACTGCGTGCGGCAGGAATTTGGAATTCGAAATTTGGAATGGGTGGAGACCGATTTTAGATTTTGGGAGGAGAAAGAGGGGGTCAATTTTGGATGCTGGGTTTTGGATGAGGGATGGCTCCATGGGGGATCGCTTCATGGATTAAACTCTCCGCGGACGGCACGCCAGAGTGTTTTTAGGACGAAGAGGTTCCCGCTGAAGCCTTTGATCTTGGTGGGGACAGGACCGCCGGAGGGGTAGACGCGGGAGACGGGGGTCTCGATGCAGCGGAAGCCGAGGCGTGCGGCGCGGATGGCGAGGTAGTAGTGGAGTTCGTAGGAGGCGAAGCAGTCGCGGAAGGGTTGCACTTGGGAGTCGAGGAGGAATTTCCGACTGTAGGCACGGAATCCGTTGGTGGTATCCGTATAGCGGAAGCGGGCGGCGACACTGATGAGTGGAGCGTGGAGGAGTTGCACTCCCCAGAAGCGGGCGGGAGGCGTGTTTTCGTGGTGTCCGCCTTTGATAAAGCGCGAGCCTTGAATGTGGTCGTCGCCTTGATCGAGGAGCTCCGTGAATTGAGGAATGGCGGCGAGCCCGTCTTTGCCGTTGCCGTCGATTGTCACGAGGCCTTCATAGCCCTGTTCCAAACACCACCAAAGCCCCATTCGCATTTGAGCACTGAGCTTGCCCGGGCCGGTTTTGACCAGCAGAGCGGTGACGCCAGCTTCGTCGAGAATTCCGCCGTCGAAAGACCCGTCCGTGCTCCCGCCATCGGCGATCACAATATCGACGAGTTTGGTGAACTCTTTCATGCGCAAGAGTTGCTTGCGAACTTTCTCGCCCTCGTTGATTACGAACACGCAGATGGCGTAGCGGTTGCTCCGTGGCTTGGAGAAACGGACGTCGAACGAAGGGATTTGAGCAGTTAAAGGCATCGGTGCAGGGTGCTGGGTGCTGGGTGAAGGGTTACGGGTTTCCTAGACGCGAGGCAAGGGCGCCGATGGAAGTTGTGAGCATTGCGTAGCGGGCGCGGAGGTCAGATGCGAGTTGAGGGGCTGCATAGTGTCGATCTTCTGCAAGATAGAGCATTGAGCGAACTTCGCCAGATGAGCCTTTGGCTTGGTCGAAGAAGTGCTCAAAGTCCTTCTCGGTTCGGCGCTCGAATCCCTCGTCGATATTGTTGATTACCGTAAGAGCAGCACTTTGGATTTGGTCTCGAAACTCAAAATCGCGATTTTTGGCAGAGACTGCCCAACGCCCGCGAGGACTTCCAAGCCTCGATATTTTCAAATCGCATCCCCATCTCCTCTCTCGATCTCCCATCTTCCATCTTCCATTCTCAACTCTTCGCGCTTTCGTTGAGAATATTCTTCTCAATGGAGTTCTCGAGTAGCACGGAGCTGTTTTTTTCGGAGGCGACGAAGTAGAGCGGGCGGGCTTGGGTTTCTTCAAGGATGCGACCGACGTATTCGCATAGCACGGCAAGGATGAGGAAGAGGAAGAAGAACATTCCGGTCATCTGGAGCGACATGGTGGTCCAACCTTCTGCGACGTTGCGTTTGAAGAGGTAAATGGCGACGACGTAGAGCGCGTAAAGGAGATTAATTGCACTCAAGAGTAGTCCAATGCGGCTGACTACGCGGAGGGGATGACGCGAGTTTGCAATCGTTATTTCGATGGCGTGGTTGAGACGCTCTCCGAAGCCGGGTCTTGCGGCCCGCTCTCCCGGCTCGTATTCGAAGAAATCGAGTTCGAATCCCATTGTTGCCGTAAAGACCTTGAGGTAGCGGTGGCGATCCTTAATCCGTGTAATGGCATTCACTGCCTGACGACTCAGGACGCGGAAGTCGGTAGCGGTGTCACGGTAGTCGAATCCGAGGGCGCGCTGGCAGTAGCTGTGGAAAACGGATGAGAGTTTAGAAACAAACCATCCATCATGCTTGGGTAGTGAGGATAACCCACAGAGGATTCCGCTGCCCGCGCGACAACGAGCAACGAGTTCGGGAACCCTTTCAACCGGATCAACGCCTGGAACAACCACAGCGACAAAGTCCCCGATCGCTGTCTCTAAGCCCGCAGAAATCGCGACCTCCCGCCCAAACCTCCGGCTTAGCCCGAGATAACGCACACGCTGGTATTTCTGTAAAATCCCGCCTATGGCTTTGGCTGTGCCGTCGGTCGATCCATCGTCCACAAGGATGATTTCATAAAAGGCGTAAGATTCCGAAAGTGTACGGGACGCCCGGTCAACAAAGGCTTCTAAGACATCGAGATCTTCCCGCAACGGGGCGACGAGCGAAACAACGAGGCTGCGGTCTGGCATGGACGAAATCTGTATGATTTGCGTGGGAGATGGAAGATCGAAGATGGGGGATGGAAGTATCCGGGTGAAGGGTGGTGAGGAACGGGTTGGGAGACTTTGGTGGATGGCGTTTCCTAACTTCTTACCGCAATCTTCTCTCTGCTTGGATTCCCCGTCACTCCGATGGCATCGAGTTCTTGCGGGATGTCGTAGATGTTATCGAGTTTTCCTCCCATGATGCTGACGAAGCCTTTCAGATGGAGGTCGGGTTGGAAGAGAATTGGGCGCCCGTCGTCGAGTTCGCTCTGAGGCAGCACGGTTTTAATTTCCCAGAGAGAATCCTCCTGCACGCACTTGGCAAGTTCGGGCATGTAGCGGGCCGCATCGCGGATCATCAGGGGACCATTCGTGATCCGCGGCGTCTGGGCGAGATGGGTATAGGGATCAGGACTCCCTGGCTCGTCCTGCCACGAGTGGTGGGGAGTGTATCGGACGTGGCTCAATGTCCATAGGTCGCGGTCCGGGAACGGCATGAGCGAGAAAAAAGGCCCGCACATGACCGTGACCGAGATTCCACGAATCGATGCCGGGGGATGAACGAGGGCCATTTCCGTGAATTCGTGTTTGAGCGGAATCAGTGAAAGTCCGCTGCCCCTGCGGAGCCGATTGAGTCCGCTGTAAGTGCAGTTGAAGACAAACCGGCTTTGCCATGACGAGGTCTCGCCATTTTTTGAAGTCTCGAGAATCAAGTGCTGGCCATGGGTCTCGATCACGTTGACTGCATCTGTTCCGAGTTCGACTGTTATTCCTGCAGCGCTCAAGCGCTTCTTCATTATCTCGCGTAGCCTTCCAGCATCAAAAGCGATTTCTCGCGCCGCCCAAACCTGCTCGATGAGATCAGGGTTGAAGAGTCTTTTGATCCGGTCTGGCGCTTTTTTGAGAGGTGCTCCGACGCGCTCCATGAATAGCTCAAATTGAGATGCCGTCACTTTCCCGAGCACAGAACCGACAGCATAGTATTTTTCAAAATCCTCGAAGATACAGTCGGGAAAATCTTTTAGGAAACGCGGGAAATTCACACGGGATCGCACGGCCGTCATCAGGCTACGGGGATAGTGATAGCCATTATGGACGCGGGCTTGGTTGTTGTAGGACGCCCGCTGCATAAGGTCGTCCTCGCGCTCGACGATGACCGAGTCGAGCCCTCGCTCCTTAAGAAGCAGCGCAAGATAGGAACCGAAGAACCCTCCGCCTACGATAACCGCATCAATCTCGCGACGAGTACCACTTTTCATTGGTAGGTCGAAAGAAGAAACTCCGCCGCCCGCCGGACGCCGGCGAGCCCGTCGGAGGGACGCTTCATCTCGAGCGAAAGGATTCCGTTGTATCCGACGGAACGCAGCGCGGAGGCCGCTGCCAAGTGGCCCGACCACGGGTGAGAAAAATCACCGAGATCGGGTTCACTCACGTGGACGGAACCGATCAGGTCGGCATGATCGAGAATCACGTCCGGCAGTTTTTCGGAATTCATCGCCATCTCGCCTGTGTCCAGGTGCCAGCGGATGACGGAAGAATCCACTTCGCGAACCAGCCGAGCAACATCGGCGACATGAGTGCAGAAGTTACACCCATATTCCGTCGGGTTCGCCTCAATGCCAAACGTGACGCCAAGTTTTCCTGTTCTGGCAGCCAGCACTTGAAAAAATGCACCGGCAACATCGAACGCCTGGGCAGTGGACATCCCGGGAGGAATCAGGCGATTTTTGGGAGCTCCAAACACTAGGTATTTACCGCCCGCCGTGGAACACGTTTGCGCCAGCTTGATGAGTTGGTCGGCGAGCTTGGGACGCATAACATCGTCAAAAAGAAGCAGCTCCGGCTTTCCAAAAAGAATAGCCTGAAATCCGCTGATCGCTAATGAGCGTTGGGCCACAGAGTCAGGCAAAACACCCGCTTCGAGCGCGCCCGGATCCGGCCAAATTCGGCCCGGTGCCACCTCTAGATGCCCGACCCCGAGTTCGGAAAGGAGATTGTAAGCGGTCTCGTCCTCTTCGGGCAACCACGCGATATTGGAGATGGCGAACTGCATAGCTATTTGAGCTGGGGGTATTTGGCAATGAACTCGGAGAGCTGTGAGAAAACGGCCTCTTTCGAGTAGAGGTAACCGGAAGAGGAAGAGTCCCAAGACTCCCAATGCAGACTGTGCATGTCGTAGCTGGCCTTAAAGGTAGATTCGGGGCCCACGGATTTGTTGGAAAAAAAGCGGCCCATGATTTCCTGGGTTGAGACTGGTTCTGCGCTCACATTCAACACTTGAATACCGAGTTCCGCCGCACGGTCAATATCCGCCCGCAGGCGTTCGAGATAGTAATATTGGTAAACCCCCACAGGATTGATTTTATCCAGTTCATGGTTATTTAAAAGGTCATGAATCACGTTTTTCTTGATCCCGGTGCCAAAAAGGCCAGGAAGCCTGATGATCAGGTGTTCGGCAAATTTCGCGCGAACAAACTCTTCAGCTAAAAATCTGTTGCGGCCGTAGGCATGGTTCGACTGCGGATTAATTTGTGTGCCTTCATCCACTCCGACCGGCGCAGGATAAACATCGACGGTCGAAATGAGCACAAACCGACGGGCCGAAACCGTTTCGAGCAAATCGAGCAGCCGTTGAATTCCCGCCAGATCTTCTTCTGGATTCTGATTGGCCCACCATTTCTTGGCCTGAATGCCAGCGCAGAGAACGAGGTCGAAATCTTTCCCTTGAATTTGATCAATGTCGGTCGAGCGGTATTTTTCGTCGACGGAAAATTGTGCAGCGAGATTGGCGCCGACAAATCCAGTGTGGCCGATCAAGGCGGTGCGGGTGGGTTGCATGGCGAGGAATTCTTACGCTGCAATGGGAAATTTGGAATGCGAAATTAGAAAACCTTGTAGAGGGCGCTGGCAGCCCGAAGGGCGAAGTAGGATTGCGGAAGTGGGAAGTCGGAATGGGTTGCCTGCCGCAGGCAGCCCGCAAGGCGCTACTTGCCCGGAGGGAGGAGTGGGGGCCGTGCAGTTTTTAGACGAGCGTTTCCTATTTCGAGCTCCAAATCCCTACTCTTTTTGGGTTCGGGAGTGCTTCGGGGTGGTTGATTAAATAATTTCGAGGTCCAAGGGAGTGGTTTGATGCGGAGAGATATCGAAGAGGATGGGGAGTTGCGTGGTTTCGAGGAGGATGTCGCGGTTGGTGGTGGTGGCGTCGTCGGGAGTGGCGGAGATGGTGTTGAGAATAAGGCCGGAGCAGGTGAGGCCACGGGCGCGGATGCTCTCGAGGGTGAGGAGGGTGTGGTTGATGCAGCCGAGGCGGTTGGCGACGACAAGGAGGATGGGAAGCTGGAGGCGGGCGGCAAGGTCTGCAATGGTGAGCCGGTCTGCCATGGGAACGAGCCAGCCGCCTGCGCCTTCGACGAGGAATGAGGACCGGGCGGCGGTGACGTGTTGGAACCAGAGGGCGAGGGCGTCGAGGGAGACGGGCGCGTTCTCGATGCGGGAGGCGACGAGGGGGGCGACGGGCGTTCGAAGCCACACGGGATTGACCTCGTCGAGGGTGAGCTCGTCATCGGCAGCGGCGCGGAGCGCGTGCGCATCGTCGCGATCCCCGCAGCAAATGGGCTTGAGCGCAATGGTGTCGAGACCGGCGCGACGGAGCGATCTTGTAAGAAGCGCGGTGGCGAAGGTTTTGCCGACTGCGGTGTCGGTACCGGTGATGAAGGCTTGCATTTTTTTACTTAGTTTTTATTTCGCATTCCAAATTTCGCATTCCAAATTCTCGAATACGCATGTCCGCAATCATCGTATTCGGAGCCTGTAAGACCAAACATACTCTTGCTCCCGGACTTGGTATTCGGGGAGGGTGTCCGGGCCGCAGCTTCCGGTGCCGACGCCGCGGTGGGCGGCGTCGAGGGTGAGGAGAACTTCGG
>JBBRHN010000120.1:0-7120 GCA_038222685.1 Chthoniobacterales bacterium
GAAGGACAAAGGCACGCCGCTGATTCGGATTCGGGACATTCTCGATGGCAGCACAGAAACTTTTTACGATGGCGACTTCGATTCCACTTTCTTGGTAAAGAGCGGCGAAATACTCATCGGCATGGATGGCGATTTTCACTGTGAGCCGTGGACTGGCGAACCTGCGTTGCTGAATCAGCGAGTCTACAAAATTACGCCGGATGAATCGCGCAACGCAAAGCAGTTTCTCCGCTACTTGTTGCCGGGTTATCTCACCGCAATTAACGCGCAGACGCCGTCGGTAACTGTGAAGCATCCTTCTTCGCGTACGGATGCCGATATTCCGCTTCCACTTCCACCGTTTCCCGAGCAGCGGCGGATTGTGGCGGAGATTGAAAACAAGTCACGCGGCTGGAGGCGGGGGTGGGTTGCGGCGGGTGCGGGCCAACCTCAAACGCTACCGCGCCGCCGTCCTCAAAGCCGCCTGCGCAGGCCTACTCGTCTCTACGGAAGCCGAGCTATCAAAAATCCGAAATCCGAGATTCACAATCGCTTTGAGTCCGGCGAACAATTGCTGAAACGGATTCGCGCCGAGCGCCGCCAGCACTGGCTTGCCCGCCGTAGCCTTGGCGAAGGTGGGACTGGCCGCGGCCATTACAAAGAACCCACCGCCCCCGACACCGCCAGCCTCGCACCACTCCCCGCCGGCTGGACGTGGGCGAGCGTGGAGCAACTAGCTGACTCCGACCGCAATTCGATCACTGACGGTCCATTCGCATCGAATCTGAAATCCGATCATTACACTGAAAGCGGGCCTCGCGTCATCCGGCTCAAGAACATCGGTGACGGCATTTTCATTGATGCCAGGGCGCACATATCCCAGACGCACTTTGAGCGCCTTTAGAAGCACCGTGTTTTCGCAAATGATGTAGTGATTGCCGCATTTTGAGAAGATCCGCCGAGTTCCTGCATCGTTCCAGAAGGGCTTGGCCCGACCATCGTCAAGGCCAAACGCATTCGTTTCAAGCCGCACAGTTCCGTTTACGCCCGAATACATGAATGCCGCGTTGAACTCTCAGTCGGCTCGAAAGAGAGCGAAGGAAATGCTTCATGGCGTTGGGCGTCCACGGCTGAATCTTTGGGAAATTAAATCCTTCGTGCTCCCGCTCCCCCCTTGCCGAGCAGACGCGGATAGTGGCGGAAGTCGAGCGGCGGTTGAGGGTGTTGGAGGAGTTGGAGTCAGTGGTGTCGGCCCACCTCCACCCCGCCTCCGCCAGTCCATTCTGCAAAAAGTTTTCACGGGAAGAATTTAGATTTTTAAAAACTTACTGCCATTTTTGCGAATTTTAAGCAAAATACGAATTGCTTTTTCGATTTTTAACGCCACGCTCGGCATATGTTGATCGAACTCAAAGTCACAAATTTCCGATCTATCCGCGAGGAGCAAACCTTCAGTCTCGTGGCTGGAAATGCGGACAAGGAACTAGCCTCCTGTCTAATCGACCGCGAATTGCCTGGGTTGTCCGGGGTCCGCTTCTTGAAGGGAGCGGCGATTTACGGAGCAAATGCCTCTGGTAAATCGAACGTCGTCGGGGCGATGCAGTTCGTTACGCGCTTCGTCCAGCGCTCAGCCACCAAGATTCAACCTGGCGATCCGACAGGCGCCGAACCGTTCAAACTTGACCGGGTTTCGGCAGCCAGGCCTTCTGAGTTTGAAATTACCTTCGTCGCAGAGAACGATAGGTTCGTTTTCGGATTCTCTGTGACGCCAACACGGGTCGTTGAGGAATACTTGGTCGCGTATCCAAAGGGCGCGCCACAAAGGTGGTATCATCGCACGTTTAATACCGAAAAAAGCACCTACGAGTGGGCGAAGCCTTCGACCGCTTTCAAGCAAGACAAGAGCCTGCAGGATAAGACGAGGGAGAACTCCCTGTTTCTTTCCGTGGGCCCTCAATTTAATCACGCGCAACTGACACAGGTCTTTAACTGGTTCAAAAAAGGCGTCCGATTCATCCACTTGAGCGCGGACGCGATGCTGCACCCAGACTTCACCGCAGACTTGGTGGCGAAACCCTCTCATCACGACAGAATCTTGAGTCTGCTCAGGAGCGCCGACGTTGGCGTAGCTGACGCCCAGATTCAGGAGAAGGAGATCAGCATCGAAGAACTAAAGCAAAATGTGCCTCCGTCACTTTTGGCGCGCCTTGAAAAAGACGGCCCGATCAAGCCGGGAAAGAGTGTTGAAATCAACCTGACTCATAAGGCCGACGGGATGGAACCCGTCGCTTTGGATTTCGATGACGAGGAGTCTGCAGGGACACGCCGTTTCTTTGCACTAATCGGCCCTTGGACTGACATCCTCGATAATGGGCATACGGTATTCGTGGATGAGATTGAAACCAGTCTCCATCCGGTTTTGGTCAAAGAGCTTTTGAAGCTCCTCCTTTGCAGCAAGAACAATCCGAAAGGCGCGCAGGTGGTTTTCACCACGCACAATCCCATCTTGCTGGATGGCTCTCTGATGAGGCGTGATCAGGTGTGGTTTACCGAAAAATCTTCCGAAGGTGCGACGCATCTTTACCCGTTGACTGATTACCGGCCACGCAAAGACGAAGCGCTGGCCAAGGGATATCTAGCCGGTCGATACGGTGCTATTCCGTTCATGCCGGAGGGCCTTAAGCTATGAGCCGCAAGCGAACATTCGCGAGAGGACCGTCCGCATACCGACGCGGGACGCCGCGCTTCCCTTCGTCAGGCAAGAGTTTCCTCATCGTGACGGAAGGTGAGAAGACGGAGCCGAACTATCTGAAGGCCCTACGAGACCGGCTCCATCTGAATGCCACTGAAGTTAAGATTCTCCACCCCGAGGGCACGGACCCAATTACGCTCACGAGAAACGCGATCGAACTGCGCGAAGCACGGAAAAAGAGCGCGAAGAAGGGATTCGCCATCGCATACGATGAGGTATGGGTGGTTTTCGATTTAGAGAAGCCGCACGACCAACGGCGAAAACTCGCTGTGCAAGCGATGGGAATGAAGGAAGCAACCGGGATTCGGTTCGCTATTTCAGACCCGGCTTTTGAGTTTTGGCTGCTTTTGCACGACGAATATACAACAAGCCCGTTTGCAGATTGTGATGCGATCATCACACGGCTTGAAAAGCACTGGGCGGATTATTCGAAAGGGAAAACTCCATCAAAGGGGTTCTTGGAAAAGATGCCCGTCGCCGTCCAACGTGCGCAGCAATGTCGTCAACATCACGAGGCGTGTGCGGGCGAGGGTAATCCCTCGACTAAAGTTGACCTTCTTGCCAAGACATTGAACTCGGCGACACGCCCTCATCTCCAGTTCAAGCTCGGTTGAAGAAACGAGGTTGCCATAAGAAACCCACCACCTTTGTCCGAAAGCTTTGGAATTATTGCAATATTCTCCGCGTTGATGGTTTGTCCTTCCGCCTTCGCGGGGTTACGGCGAGACAAGACGGCGGTTATATGAAGCAATTGACGTTTGACTCCGTCGCCCGCGCTCCCTCGGGCTCCGCCCTGCGCTGCGCCCATCCTGTCTCGCTTCCCGGCGGCTCGACTCTACTGTTCTGAAAGACTCATGAGCCTTTTCCGCGAAATCCGCCGTCTATGTCTCTCCGACAAGGAGCAGATTGAGGACATATTGACGGAGATTGTTGCGGGCGTTTTTCGGAATAATGAGGAGCTGACGCGAGAGTGGTTGAACGCGATTGAGATCCCGGGAGCGACCGTGGCGGCGATTGCGGCTATTGATACCCAATACCGTGTGTCTGGACTCCCTGATCATGACACCGACAGCCGAATCGATCTCGTCATCCGGTTTTCCACTTCGCAATTCAAACGGATTGTCTTCATCGAATCGAAGGTCGATTCGTCGCAGGCGGAGAACCAGCTTGGCCGCTACGCCGAACTGCTCAAGCGGGAGTGCGAGGAGCAAGAGGCAGAGGGATGTCTGGTTTTTATCACGCGTGACTTTGAGCCAGTCACGAAGCCGCAAGTGAAAGATTTTGCATATGTCTTTCACGTGACCCGCTGGTTCAAGTTTTACAACATCCTCAAGTCCCGTTCGAGCAGCGACGGACTTGAGAAACAACTCAAGCTGTTCATGGAGGAAATGCATATGTCAGTCGGCAATCAATTCCGGTCCACCGATCTTGTGGCGCTGGAAAATTTTCGGGGTGCGAAAGCGATGATGGATGAAACGCTATCAGAGGTTTCCGACCGCTGGAGTGAAACCCTTGGCAAAGGCGGCCAAATCAACAAGGCCATGGGCCAGCTTCGCATGCATGGGCGCTATATGATTTCAACCCGGTTTCCGGGCTTTGAGGTGCTTCTCGGCTATTGGCTGCCGCAGGGAAATTCAGACGAAGGCATTTCGCTCGGGCTGGTTTTTTACTGCGACCCAAAGGCGAAGGATCGCGCTGCCATCATCCACGCATTTCGTGAGTGGGCCAAAGAGAGAGGCGAGAAATGGGACACCGAAGAACTGGACAATCCCAACGCGCGGGCCGGTTTGACCCGGTGGGATTGGTTAAGGGTGTTCCAGACATCTGAAGACCATGTAGCCGCCGTGAAGACCTACTTTATCGAGCTCTTGGACGACCTTGAATCGTTCAAGGCCAGATTCCCCAAACTGTCATGGACTCCGGCCGAGTCCAAGGACGGGGAAGGGGGAGAGGGAGAATAGACAGGATTGCGAATTGCCCGTTATCAGGCCGCCCTGGCTGCTTGCGCCCGCGCTTTGCTCTCGCGTCAGCCGCAAAGACATGGAAAGTTGTCTTGAAGACAGGAGCAACGCATCTTCGAAAATACCGTGTCCATTTGCCGCTATGAATTTCACATCAACGGACTCTCCACTGGCGAGGGACGGATTTCGGCATTTACGTTGCTGGAGCTTCTGCAGGATGTGACGGACTGTGCGGGCAAGGCGCTCCGTCTGTCCGTCGAGGGAACATCCGTCAAGGCAGGGCGAAATCCCGGTTGGCTGGATGCGGCGGTGAATTTCACGGTGACGGGAATTGGCCCGGGATGCACGATGATCGCTGTCGAGGCCCCGCGATTGGCTGGGCTTCTCGGTGAAGAGCTCGGCCAAGCGGATTTTTTTGGGAACCCGCCATCGGGCGACGACACGGCTCTTTCACTTTTTGCGCGCTCGGTTCAGGCCACGAAGGTGGAGGACATCGAAAGCAACTCCTACGACCGGGGCGTCTTAAAAAGCCTGTTGGATTTCCGGCGGTTGTTTCGCGGGGCCGCGACATCGATCGAACTGCGCTCTCCAGACCGGGCAATCGATGACGTCACGTTCGGGCAGGAGGACATCGAGAAAGTCGAGCGGCTCCGGCATCGGATCCCGGAGCCACAGGCATTTGTCGTCTCCGGCAAACTCGATAGCATTCATCACAGCGAGCGGCGATTCTGGCTAGAGCTTCCCGACAGCCAGAGGATTCCCGGTCGTGTGGATGAGGAGTTCCTTGCCGCCGAAGATCTGAGGGACCTCTGGGGGCGAAAAGTCACGATCAAGGGCCTGGTGCATTTCCGGCCTTCCGGAAAGGTTCAACTTCTGGAAGCGCAAACCCTCACCGCCGCGGAAACAGGGGATGAAATCTTTTCGGTTTCTCCCAGAGTGGAAGAAACTCCGTTTCTCTTCGACGGCACGCGCATCGATTCCACGGCTATCGGTCAATTGCGCGGAAAATGGCCGGGGGAGGAAAGTATCGAGGAATTGCTGGAGGCCTTGCGGGACGACTGATTGTGGGAAGGTTCGTTCTGGATACGGGGATTCTTGTCGGCTACGTCCGCGACGCGGAGTTCTGCCGGTATGTCGATGCAAAATACCGGCCTTTGGAAGCGCCCAACTTCGCCGTCATCTCGGCGGTTACCAAAGGAGAGATCCTCTCGTTGGCCATGCAGTTTGGTTGGCAGGAGAAGAAGACGCAGATCCTGGGAGGGCTGCTCGCCAAACTCCCGGCGGTCGAGATCCATCGTCCGCCCATCCTACAGCGCTACGCGGAAATCGATTGTTATAGCAAAGGGAAACTTCCTGAGCGTCCGCTTCCGGCCGGAGGTTCAACCCGGAAAATGGGAAAAAATGACATATGGATCGCCGCCACGGCATCAGTCCTCGATGCCCCTCTGGTTACGATCGATGGGGACTACGATCACCTCGATGGAGTTTATCTCAAAGTCCTGCGCATCGATCAAAAAATGACGCCTGAAGATATTTGACCAATGAGCAATCCCACCGCTCCCGTTCAGAAGTTCTGGAACTACTATTCAATCCTGTGGGGCGATGGCCTCTCGTATGAAGGATTACGCGCTGGAAGATCCCGCCAACCTCACCGGAAATCATGGATGATTTGAATCTGCTCTCGAACAATTCGCGACAATCGCGGAGGCTTTAAAATAGAAACCATGGCCGTTCCATCCTACCAAGATTTAATGCTCCCCGTCCTTTCGGTTCTCGCCGAACACGGATCGATGAAAACCTCGGCCTGTGCGGATCGCGTTGCCGATCAGCTCGGACTCTCCGAGGAGGATAAAGCGGAGATGCTGCCCAGCGGGTCGCAGCGCTTTGTGGTCAATCGAACTGGCTGGGCCGCTTGGTATATGAAGCAAGCGGGTCTGGTGGATCGCCCAAGCCGTGGAATGATTTGCGTCACGAATGACGGGAAAAACCTGCTCGCGAAGAAACCAGCAGTCATCAACAACAAGCTTCTCCAGACTTACCCGCTGTTTGTTGAAAGGATGAAGCAGCAAACTCCGAAGGGCGGAGCCGCTGACCTCGGAGAACAAAAACCGGAGGAACACGACCGGCCCCCGGATGAACGGATCGAAGAGGCGTTCTCCGAACTCAACACCTCCCTAGCCTCCGAACTTCAGGATCAGATGGCGCAAATGGACCCCTTCCGGTTTGAGCAACTCGTGGTCGATCTGCTTTTTGCGATGGGCTATGGCGGCTCGCGGGAAGAGGCGGCAAAAATAACCAAGAAGTCGAATGATGAAGGGATTGACGGCGTAATCAACGAAGACCGGCTCGGACTTGATGTCATTTATATCCAGGCGAAGCGGTGGCAAAGCAGTGTCGGCCGCAAGGAAATCCAGAGTTTTGTCGGAGC
>JBBRHN010000121.1:0-7113 GCA_038222685.1 Chthoniobacterales bacterium
GTGATTCATTGGTTTCGGCGGGATCTTCGGATCACGGATAATACGGCGTTGGCGGCTGCGGTTGCGTATGGCGGGACGGTGACGCCGGTTTATGTTTTGAGCGATTGGGCGGGAGCGCATTCTTGGACGGGGGCAAACCGGCAGGGGTTTCTGTGCGGATGTCTGGAGGCGTTAGCGGGAAATTTGAGTCGGATTGGCGGGCGGTTGGTGATTCGGCGGGGCGAGGCGGTGGCGGAGTTGGAGCGCTTGGTGGTGGAAACGCGGGCAGGGGCGATTTTTTTTAATCGCGATCCGGATCCGTTTGGGCGTGCGGTGGAGGATCGGGTGCGTGAGATGGCGCGGCGATTGGGGATCGAGGTGCGGGATTTTAAGGATGTATGTATGCATGAGAGGGATGAGGTGCCGAATGGTTCGGGGTTGCCGTTTCGTGTTTTCACTCCGTATTCCAAGGCTTGGCTGAAGTTGGCGAAGCCGGGGATGTCGGCGAAGCCAAAGGCGATGACGACGCCCGTCGGCGTTGAGTCTCTCGGGCTGCCGGGCTTGGCAACGTGGGGGCTTGGAGCGGGCGGCGAGGGGGTTGTGGCGGCGGGCGAGCGGGCGGCGAGGGGAAGGATGTCGGCTTTTGTGTCCGATGGGCTTGCGCTCTATGGCGGCGGACGGGATTTGCCCGGAGCAGGCTGCACTTCGCGGATGTCGCAGGATTTGCGCTTCGGTCTTATCTCGATTCGTGAGCTCTACGATCGCTGCGTGGCGCAATCGGAGGCGCTGCCGGCGGAGGGGCGCGACAGTGCGCGGAAGTATGTGAGCGAGTTGATTTGGCGGGAGTTTTACATGCAGATTCTCTGGCATTTTCCGCACGTGTTGGAGAATGAGTTCAATCCGAAGTTTCGCGGCATGCAATGGCCGGGAGATGTCGCGAGTTTGGAGCAGTGGAAGGCTGGCGAGACGGGGTTTCCGATTGTCGATGCGGCGATGCGGGAGTTGGTGCAGACGGGTTTTATGCACAATCGCACGCGGATGATTGCGGCGATGTTTCTCACAAAAGACCTTCACCTCGACTGGCGGCTCGGCGAGCGGTGGTTCATGCAAACGCTCGTTGATGGGGAAATCGCGAGCAACAACGGCGGCTGGCAGTGGAGTGCCGGGACGGGGGCGGATGCCGCACCGTATTTTCGGATTCAGAATCCTTGGACGCAGACGAAGCGCTACGATCCGGAGGGGATTTACATCAAAAAATGGATTCCCGAGTTGCGGGACGTGGCTCCGGCCCTGCTCAGCGAGCCGCCTGAGGGTGGAAAATCACTGGCGAAGGGATATCCCGCGCCGATTGGAGATCACGCTGCGGCGCGAGATGCGACGCTGGAGATGTTTGCGAAGCATACGCGGTCCGTTTGACGGACGGCGTGTTACTTGACGAGACCGGCTTTGCGGAGGGTCTTGTAGGCGCCGTTTTTTGAGACGGTCTTGAAGGCGCGGGCGGTGGCCTTGACGGTGACAAACTTGTTGAGTTCGGGAACCCAAACGCGCTTGGTTTTGAGGTTTGGCTCAAAGAAACGAGGGGTCACTGCGGTCACGTGCATACCGATGCCGCCTTTCTTTTTGGCAAGACCGCGACGGTGAATTTTCGAACCGCGCACGGGCTTGGCTCCTGTAATGCTGCACTTTTTCGACATAAGATGAGTTGGGGAGATTAACGCGACGGGGGTTGGCGTCAAGCTTGGGATTTGGAAATTTGCGCCGGCGGGCGGAGTTGGGGCCAAAAATGGAGGAGCGACGGAGTAGAGTTGCGCGGTAGGGCATCGCGAAAGGCGATGGATTCGATCTCGTCGGTGGTTTTGGCGGCGAGTTTGCCCTCGCGGACGTGGACGCGAAAGAGAACGGTGAGATTGGATTTTTCCGCGCGGTCGTAGAATTCGCAAGGAGTGGCGCGGATCATACGGAGGCCGGTTTCTTCGCGGATCTCACGACGGAGGGCATCGACGAGGGATTCGGTCGCACGGACTTTTCCGCCGGGGAGTGCCCAAAGTTTGCGGCCGCGGTGTTGTTTGACCATGAGGACTTTGCCCGAGGCGTCCTCAATCCAGGCCATGGCAGAAACCTCCTTACCGGGTTTTTCGGCTGGAACAACGACCGAGGCGGGTTTTCGAACTGGCATTTCGGGGGATAAGAAATGCGGAAACGTGCCGGGCCGCAAGCGGAAAGAAAATGGCTTCGCATGTTCGCAGCGGTTTTTCTTGCGGAAAGGGATGTGTCCGCCGATACGTTGACGCATCGAAATCGCCTCGACAGGCGAATGCTTTATCGAAACGAGAGATTATTTTACAATGAGCGGAACTGTGACGGAAATAGCGATGTTGAATGTGCAGGTGGACGGCGAGTGGAAGCAGTTTCCAAAAGGAACTCGCTTGATCGAGGCTTGCATGAAGAGCGGGAAGTTCATTCCGCACTATTGTTACCACCCGAAGTTGAGTTCGCCTGGGAATTGCCGGATGTGCCTTGTGGAAATGGGCATGCCAAAAATGACACCGGATCGCAAGCCTGTGCTCGGCGCGGACGGGCTTCCAGAAATCGGCTGGAGTCCAAAACCCGCGATTTCCTGCGCGACGGAGATCAGCGAAGGCATGGGGGTGCGGACTTCGTCGCCATTGGTCGAGGAGTGCCGCAACAGCGTGATGGAGTTTCTGTTGATCAATCACCCGCTCGATTGCCCGATTTGCGATCAGGCCGGGGAGTGTCGTCTGCAGGAATTTTCCGTTGAGTTTGGCAAGGGCGAGTCGCGGTTTGTTGAGGAGAAGGTGAAAAAGCCCAAGCGTGTCGATCTTGGCGAGCGCATTGTTCTCGATGACGAGCGGTGCATCATGTGTTCGCGTTGCGTCCGTTTCATGCAGGAAATCGCGCACGATGATGTGCTGGGCTTTCTCAACCGCGGCAGCGACACGACGCTGGCGGTTTATCCCGGCAAGCGTCTGAACAGCAATTATTCGCTGAACACTGTGGATATCTGCCCGGTCGGGGCGCTCACGAGCAAGGATTTTCGATTCAAGATGCGGGTGTGGTTTTTGAAGGAAACCAAGAGCATCGATGTCTCGTGCGGGATTGGCTCCAATATCTTGATCTCGAGTCGCGAGAACGTCGTTTATCGCATCACGCCCCGCGAAAACGATTTTGTGAATTCGTGCTGGATGCCCGACAGCCATCGGTTGAATTTTCACTATCTCCATGACGACGCCCGTCTGAAAGAACCACGCGTGCGCGGCGACGAACCGCCGACAAATTGGGGACTCGCGGTTTCCGCGGCGGCTTCAAAACTCAAGGGCCGCAACCCCGCCGAGATCGCGATCATCGCATCGGCGCGGATGACCAACGAAGAGATGTTCCTGACGCGCCGATTGGCCGCGTCGCTCGGAGTGACCCAAATCGACGTGCTTCCGCGTCCGCAGAAGGGTGACGGGTTTTTGGTGTCGGACGATGGAAATTCCAACACGACCGGCGCGAAGCTTCTAGGGCTTGCGACCGGGAAATTGCCAGTGATCGCGAGCGGTGTGAATGACGGAACCATCACGGCTCTGCTCGTTCTTGGCGAGGATGCAACGGACTGCGGAATTTTGCCAGAAGGCCTGGCCAAACTAGAAGTGCTTATTGCGATGGGCATTTTGGAAAACGACACCACGCGCGCTGCGCAGATCGTGCTCCCATCAAGTGCGTGGGCTGAGAAGCGAGGTACGTTGGTCAACATCAAAGGCCGCCTCCAACGTCTTAATCAGGCGATTCAACCACCGGGCTCGGCGCGGGATGATTGGGAAATTCTCCGCGATCTGGGACAGGCGATTTCGGGGACGAATGGCATTTATGCGATTGAAGATGTGTTCAAGCAAATGGCTGCCGAGGTGCCTGCGATGCAGGGTCTCACGATCAGCCGGATTGGTGATCTCGGTGTGCCCCTCAACCTCCCGGCCTGAGCCTGTGCGCTGTATTCGTCTCTGCGTTTTTTTGTCTTTGGTTCTGGCCGTGGCTGGATGCGGTGGGGGCGAGCGGACGGTGCCTGCGGCCAGTTCCCGGCAGGTGCGGGTGGACTGGCTTGGAAATCAAAGCTTCGCCATCTCGTCGTCGATCGGAACCAAAATCGTCACGAATCCTTATGCGGACGGGACGGGCGGCCGCACGCTCCCGTCGCCACTCAAGCCGGATATTATTCTCATTAGCCACGAGCGGTCCGATGCCAACAACGTCGATGGAACGGAGGGGCAGCCTGCGATTTTCCGCGGTAGCGTTGGCACGGGGATCAATAACGCTTCCGGCATTCGCTTTCGCGGGATAGCCACGTATCGCGATCCTGCCCGCGAAACGGTCGAGGGCATGAATGTTGTCTATGAGTGGACAATGGACGGCGTTCGCTTCTGCTTCCTTGGCTCGCTCGCACACTCCCTCACGCCTGAGCAGGTCTCACAACTCGGGACGGTGGATGTTTTGTTTGTGCCCGTTGGCGGATCGCTATCACCGGAAGAACGGGAAACGGTATTGACGCAAATTCGCCCGCGTTTGGTGATCCCGATGGGCAGCGGGGCGAGCGGGTGGACGACAGGGCGAATCCATTCAGTTCCCGGCCGCTCGGTCATGCTGTCGCGGGAAATTCTGCCGCTGCAAACGACAACTTTGCTCTTCGGGTCTTAAGGATGAAAATTCTTGTCATCGGCTCTGGCGGTCGTGAGCACGCGCTGGCATGGAAATTGAGTCAGTCGCCGCGTGTCTCTCAGATTTTTTGCGCGCCGGGAAATGCCGGAACTGCGGAGCTCGGCGAGAATGTGGAGATTGAGGTGATGGATTTTGACGCGCTGGTGGACTTTGCCAAATCGCGTGAGATTGACCTTACAATCGTCGGCCCGGACGACGCGCTGGCCGAAGGGATCGTCGATCAATTTCAAGCCGCTGGTCTAAAAATATTCGGCACTTGTGCGGCGGCGGCACGTTTGGAGTCTTCCAAGACTTATGCTAAGGATTTTATGCGGCGGCACGGGATTCCGACGGCGGAGTCGCGGGAGTTCACCGAAAGCTTGGAGGCGCACGCGTGGTGCCGAACGGCTTCGTATCCGCTGGTCGTCAAAGCCGACGGACTCGCGCTTGGCAAAGGTGTAATCATCGCGACGACGCCATGGGAAGCGGCGCAGGCGGTTTACCGATGCATGGAAGCGAGGGTGTTCGGGGACGCCGGAGCGAAGATCGTCATCGAGGAATTTCTCACGGGCGTCGAATGCTCGCTCCACGCGCTGGTTGACGGCAGCGATTTTTTGATGTTCCCCGACTGTCGCGATCACAAGCGCGCGCTCGACGGCGACCTTGGCCTCAACACAGGTGGCATGGGCACGACTTCGCCATCGGGCACGCTTGATCCGATGCTTCGGCAGCAGATCCAGACGGACGTGATGGATCGTTTTATGGCGGGCCTGCGGGCCGACGGGATTCGCTTTCAGGGCATGCTTTTCCCGGGGCTCATGCTGACTTCTCAAGGGCCAAAAGTGTTGGAGTTCAACTGTCGGTGGGGTGACCCGGAAACGCAGGTTCTGGTGCGGCGTCTCGAGTCCGATCTCCTCCCGCTGCTCGAAGCCACGTGCGACGGAACCTTGGCTGCCCAGACGCCGACTTGGAGCGAGTCAGCCGCGGTTTGCGTGATCCTTGCATCGGGCGGATACCCAGGAGCGATTACTAAAGGACTGGCTATTGAGGGGCTCGGTGCTGCCGGGGCGGAAGCCGACGTGACGGTGTTCCATGCCGGCACGCGAGCGGAAAATGGCCAGACGCTCACGAATGGCGGACGCGTCTTGGGTGTGACGGCAGTGGGGGTTGATTTGAGTCAGGCGCGCGAGCGGGCTTATTGCGCCGCAGACAAAATTTCGTTCGCCGGACTCCATCGCCGCAACGATATTGGTATTTCTTGCTTATGAAATGGCTCCTCCCCCTTGTTGTCGCAGCTGTCGTCCAAGCCGAAGACGCTCCGCTCCCCACGCCACCACAGACGCTGCGCGAGACGATTAACCAGCTCGATGCCGCACAAATGCAGAAGGCGATGGACGCATTGCAGTCCAACTTTCTTGCGCCCGCTGCGCTTGACGAGACCGCCCGGCAGCGGGCGACTCTTGAAGGCATGATCCGGCGGCTTGCACCGGGTGCCGCGATTGTTGAAGAGAAAGCGGCGCCGGCAGCGGTTGTAGCCATTCCTTACCTGGCCGAGATTCTCGATGACCGGGCCGGTTACATTCGCCCCGGTGCGCTGGATGCGGCGACGCTGCAGCAAGTGGATACCGCGCTGAAAAGCTTCGCGGAAAAACGTCTCCCCGCTGTGATTCTCGATCTCAGGGCTGTTCCGCGCGGTAGCGAGTTTGACGCAGCTGCGGATTTTGCCCGGCGGTTTGCGTCGCGGGGGAAACTGCTCTTTACGATTCAGAAGCCGAGCGCCAAGCAAGAAAGGGTCATAACGTCGGATCAAGATCCGCTATTCAGCGGCGTCGTGGTGGTGCTCGTCGACGGAGACACGTCAGGTGCCGCCGAGGCGCTGGCGGCGACGCTCCGCCAGAATGTGCGGGCGATGATTATCGGGACGGACACTGCGGGTGAGGCGGTTGAATTTGCGGAGTTCCCAATTGGTTCCGGGCGGGCCATCCGTGTGGCTGTCTCGCAGGTCGTCGTTCCTGAAGCCGGGGCGATTTTTCCAAACGGCATCAAGCCGGACATCGCCATCGCGATGGCCCCGGACGCACTCCAAGAAATGTTCGCCCTGAGCAAAGAAAAAGGGGTGAGCCAGTTTGTTTTTGAGACGGAACGCACGCGACTCAACGAAGCCGCCCTCATTGCTAATACGAATCCCGAAATCGAAAACAGCAGCACATTGCGCGCCGACCGCAATGCTTTCCCGCTGCGCGATACCGTGCTCCAGCGTGCGATGGATTTGGTGACGGCGATCGGGTTTTTCGAAAAGAAAAACTAAGTGTTTTACTTGCGGTTTTGCTCTTCGCGAAACTGAGCGTAAGCGGTGCGGGCGGAGAGGTAGCGGTCGAGGGCGTTCTTCGTAGCGGCGTCGTATTGGGAAAGTTTTTCTGGCAACACGCAGACGGTATCGGC
>JBBRHN010000122.1:0-7078 GCA_038222685.1 Chthoniobacterales bacterium
TCGTCCGGCCACAAGAACATCGGATCGAAGGTCTGCGGCAGCATTTTCCAATAACCATTCCTGCGTGGCGAAACCCGCGTCGGAGAGGAAAAGCACGCGAGCGGCGGCGGCATCCAACCGCGCGACAATCACTTTATCATCCGCCACGTCGCGCTTGAGATCAGGCGGCGGGTGCAAAATGTTCAGCGCCACGTTTGGGGCCCATTCGAGACGGTCTCCGGCACGAACGACCGAGAGCGGGAGCCCTCGCTTTTCGCGTTCGCGGTGGAAGCGCTCCCGCGTGGAGGAGCGGTCGTCGAGCGTTGTGTCCCAAACGCGCGTGCCAAGCCATTCTGAAGCACCGCCGATGTGCCTCGCGTCGCCGTGAGAGATGAGCAGTCCATCGGGTTCACCGCGCCCGCGACTGCGCAAAAACGGGCGGAGGATTTCCTCGGTCTGATATTGCGAGCCTGTGTCAAGGAGCCAGAGACGACGTCCGCATTGCACCGCCGCCGCCCCGCCCGCTCCGAAATCAAACACGGTCACCTGCGCGACAGCGGGGCTCGTGTTACCTATGTAAACGAAGGATCCCGGCATTGATGAGAACGCCTGCACGACGAACAGGAGGATGTGGGTGAAAACCAAATTCGCGTTGTTAAAAATGGCGGCCAATGTCATTGAAATGACGCCTCCCGCGAGAGCGAGCAGGGACGTTGCCATGATGACAAACGCGAGCGGAACAATGAGGAAATTCGCGGGCAACGCAGAAAACGAAACAAGGTGAAAATAATGCACGATGAGCGGCAGCGAGCCGAGCCAGGCCGCGAGAGAAACGGCGAGAAGACCACCCGCCGATTTGGCCGATCCCGATTGCCACTTTTGCCAGCGCGTCCAGAGCTGCTCGGGAACGAAGGGGTCCGGCTGCCCAACTTTGAGGAACATTTTTTCGAGCGGTGCCGAAAGGATAAGAATCGCGAAGACGACAAAAAATGAGAGTTGAAATCCCGGGTTGAACAACTCGTTTGTTCGCCACAAGAGAAGAAAAAATCCCGCTGCGCAAAGCGAGTTGACCGGCACCGGCTGTCGGGAAGACAACATGCCGATGAGGAAAATCGCCGACATCGTTGCCGCCCGCAGGCTCGGTGGTTTCCATCCCGTGATGAGCGCGTAAAAAAAGAGCGCAGGGATGACGATGAAAACCGCCGTCCGCCGACTCACCCCGACGATGCGGAGAAGCTGCCACAGAATCACAGCGATCATTCCCACATGCAGTCCGCTCACGGAAAAAAGGTGGAACGTTCCTGTATTGCGAAATTGTTCCTGGAGCGAATCCGGGATCGAACTCGTTACACCAAGGATCATCCCGGCAAGAAGTTCGCAAACCACCGGATCTCCCGCAATGCCGGCTCGTAACGTTTGCTCCATCCACGCCCGGCAATTGTCGGCCACGCGCGGCAGGGAAAACTCCGAAGCCGGAGTGACAATCTTGACGTCCTGCGCCGAAGAAATATCGAGCTCGCACGTGATCCCGCGAAGTCCGAGCCATGCGCGCGCGTCAAATTCGGAGGGGTTGCGCGGCGGTGGAATCGCCATCAGCGCACCTGTCAGCCTGACAAAATCGCCGCGCATTGGCGCCGGGTTTGGCATCGTGACCAGCACGGGCCATCGAACACCCTGCACCTCGCCGGACAACTCGATTTGCGACACGTTCAGCGAGAAACGCGAGCGCTTCGTCCCGACGGAATTCGGCTCTTCCGCTATGACACCCCACACCGTCGCCGCCATCCGTTCCTGCCCGATCCCCGCAGCCAGAGCCGCCGCGGGCGACTCCCGCGTCTGCATCACATGCGCCGCGCCGAATCCTCCAATCACAGCCAGCAAAACCCAAACCGTCCGCCGAAAAAACCACCAAGCTCCCAACGCGCCGATAGCCACACAAACAAAAAACCACGACCCCACATCCCACACCGCCGAAGAGACAATCCCCGCCATCGCCGCCACCATCAAGGCCCCAAACGGCAACCGCTGGCGAATGATTAAGATCCCTGACATAGCGCGTCGCCCTTTATCTTCGGCCCGCCTAAGAATAAAAAGTCGAATCCGTCGGAATCGGAATCGTCGCGGTAGACGTCTGGCGGAGAATCGTGATATGGGGACGCGATGCCGGACGATTTTTTCAAGACGTTGTTACTGCCCCTCGCGCTGATTACGGTGCTTTTTGGCATGGGACTGAGCCTGACGACGGCGGATTTCAAGCGGGTGTTGATGTCGCCCCGGGCCAAGTTGGTTGGGCTCGCCTGCCAGCTTGTTCTCCTGCCATTGATTGCCTTTGGAGTGGTTTTCGTTTTTCGACTGCCGGGCGAGTTGGCAGTCGGACTCATGCTTCTCGCCGCCTGTCCGGGTGGGCCGACATCGAATCTCATCTCGCATTTGTCGCGTGGCGACACCGCGCTCTCTGTCACATTGACGGCCGTGTCGAGCGTTGTCACCGTGTTTACGATCCCGTGGATCGTCGGTCTCTCGATGACATGTTTTCTCGGCGGCGCCGACGCGATCGAGCTGCCATTCTGGAAAACACTCGCCCAACTCTTCGTGATTACCATCCTGCCTATTGCGCTCGGAATGGGCGTTCGCCGGCTTCGATCAGGCTTCGCCGAGGCGATGGCCCGGCCTGCAAATATTGTCTCGGTGGTATTCCTCGCTCTCGTCATCGCGATAGCAGTGTTGCGCGAAAAAAGCCTGGCTGAGCAATTTCTCCTCGCCGGCCCCGCCGCGGTAACGCTGAACATTCTGACTATGCTCGGGGGATTTTTCGTTGCCCGACTTTGTGGCCTCACGAAGCCGCAATGCATCACTATTTCCATCGAGGGCGGCATCCAAAATGGAACGCTCGCACTGGCCATCGCTCTGGGAATTCTCAACAGTCCCACCATCGCGATGCCCTCGGTGATCTACAGTCTCTTTATGTTTCTCAGCGGCGGGTTCATGATTGTTTGCTTCGGATGGCGCAAACAATAATCGCTCACGAACCGGCGGCTGGCGTAAAGAACGAGCCAAGCAACTTGTCGAGAGCCCCCATCGCATCTGGCGTCCATTTTTCCGCGAGGAAGCCTACGTAGCCGTCTGGCCGAACAAGCACGGCACCCGCTTCAGAGACGCCACATTCCGCTGCGGGACAAATTGCCTCTCCCTCGACAACACGAAGAACCCTGCTCCAGCGCGCGGCAAAATCCTGACTTTTGGAAGAGTCCTGCAGCCGGTAAACCAATAGATGATGAGAGGTTCCTTCCAAAAGAGTTCGGCTCGGGAATCGGCAGCCGGGACTTAGCTTTTGAACGCCCAATGCGGAACCGTGGAAACCAACAATCGGGCTGTCCGTCAGTTTGACATCCAGCATCGAGCCCGAAGTCGCTTTGAGAGTCGGATCATCGGCTGGTTGAACGAGAGGCTGTCCATCCGCGCAAAGATCCACCAACTGTTGATAATATTCGTGCATGACCTCCGAGCTCATCAAGATCTGGCGCGCGGCAGCTTGGCGCTCAGGTTCGTAGGCTTCCAGCAGTTCCGGTTTGCCGCGGCCGTCCAGAACGGCTGCGAGCATCCAAGCGAGGCTGGCTCCATCCAGAATCCCGGAGTTGAGACCTTCTCCTCCCATCGGACTGCAAAGGTGAGCGGCATCTCCGGCAAGAAAGCAACGTCCGTTGGCAAACTTGGAGGACATCCGGCGATGCATCCGGTAAACAGAGGCCCATTTGAGATCCGAAATATCAAGCGGAACTTGCAGATGGTTCGCGACAGCCGCTCGCACGTCGTCGAGTCCGGGAGTCGTCCCTTGAAGCCGATCATCTGGAAGATCGGTAAGGAGCAGGGAACGGCCATTCGGGAGCTCGATAACCATCACCAAACCCGTTGGAGAGATGGCAACTGAGATCACATGATCGCCGACTCGATGCACTCCATTCACCGCGACATCTGCGACAAGATAGTGACGGGGGTAAGTGATCCCCACGAGATCCTGATGCAGCGAATGCCGCACCGGGCTGTGGGCCCCGCCCGCCCCGACCAGATAATCCGCGTGGATGATCTCCGTAGCCCCGGATAGGTCAACGCACTCCACAAGAACTTCCCGTTCGCAAACGGTTATGCGCTCGGCAGTCACACCGCGTTCGACTTTGATGCCCTGTAAGGCAAGTGGTTCCGTAAGGATCTCCTCAGTGCGCCATTGCGGTATGGACCGGGTGGTGGCGTAGGGAGAAGCCGCTGGCGGGATCCCCATGGTAAAAGCTACCTTCATGGAATCGTCGAAAAAGCGCAAACCCTTCATGGGCAGACTTGCCCCCATCACCTGCCCGGCAAGCCCCGCGCGGTGGAGCGCCTCCAACGCCGCCGGTTGGATTTCCGTGGCGCGGGTCTGAACATGCCGAATAGGCAGTTTTTCGATAACGCGCGGACGCACGCCATGCCGTGCGAGTTCCCCGGCAAGAAAAAGTCCCGTCGGGCCGGCACCTATCACCAAAACCGGCACACAGGACTCCGTCATTGCAACTTAGTGAGCCGTGTAAAGAAAATCATACGTTCCGGCAGGGACATCCGTGCCATCCGCATATTTGAGTTTGCCGCTGAGGATCAGCCGGCCTTCGTCCTGGCGCCCGAGATTTCTGACCCGAACCTTTGACTTGGGATCCATCGGCTTACCGTCCACTGAGACGATTGTGCCGGTGAATACACCTAGAGGATCGTCTCCGGCGACACGGAAGTAAACCTTAGCGAGGTCGGAGCCGGTTTTAATATAAGGACTAGGGGGCAAGCTCCAGCGTCCAGGGGTCGGAGCCGGGGCGTAGGTGCCATTCGATGCGACGGGTTTACCGGTTTTAAGATCAAAAAGTTCAAATGTGTAATTTGTGACATTATCAACCCTGAAGGTGCCGTTAGCCGCCTTGTTACCGACGACCTGATCAATATAGACCTCTGTGCCGCCCTTGAGGCTATGTTGTCCCTTCGTGGTTACCGTAATCGGCGTCCCGCTGCTGACGTTTTTGATCGCGGAGGGAGTAAAATCTCCCGGCTCGATGATATATTGTCCCGAGGCCTTGGGGTTTTTCCCAACGGGTCCGAAATGCACTTGATTGCTCCACTCGCTTTTGTTTTTGAGACCATTCTCACCCGCGATCGAGAACTGTATATGGTTTGCACCGCCCGCACCGATGTTCGCGGTGTCGTCGTCAACCGAGAACCCGTAGCCCGAAAAAAGCATTTTCACATGCACGAACCAGACGAAAGGATCGAGGTTGAAGACATTGAATTTCTGTCCGCCGGTGGGGATCGAAGGATCCGGATACCAGACCAAGTGCGTTTTGCCATCCGGGCTCAAATCGTCCGGAAACTCGGTGAAATCCGTGACTCCGCGCAGCACGGACTTAATCAAGTCTCGAATCATCGCAATCACCATCTGGCCGTCCGCAGACTCTTTTCCTGCTTGGTCGACAATGTAACCCATGTTTGCGCCGATCACATCCTGCATGAATTTGCAAATGCCTGAGTTGTTCGTTTTGTCGATCTGGTTCATTGAGGCCATGACGAGATAGACAGCCTGTGCAAACTTATAAGGATCCTGCCATTTCTCGGTCTTCTCAAAGCGAAGTTTATCACCGAACAACGGATACCCTGGATCGCCTTCCTTTTTCGGGGTCCAAAGGAGTTCCTGCGGAGGTAAGATTTGATAGGTGCCCTTCGACTTGGCGTTGGCCACCCTGCTGACGATGACAGACTTGCTATCGCTGGAGATTTTGAGAATGACGGCTTTACCTTGGTGCGGTCCGCTTTCTCCCACGGTATTGTCCAGACCGGGACCGGTGACAGCCATCCCCGGAACGAGCTCAGGATGCGGCTTACTAAAGGTCAGCGTCGCCATCTGGGCATCGATGGATCCATCAACTGCGATTGGAGTCGTCGGAGCGATTGTTTTGCTGTCTTTCCAGTGCTTCAAGTAATATTGAGCCCAAGAATACCAGAGCCGGATCATTGCCTCGGCAGCGTAGTCCTGGGTTGGCCGGCTGAAGTCGAAGCTTGTATCTTTACTCGGGGCGACGAGCGGCTTGCTCAATTCGACCGTCCATTTGTCGCGATCGACTGACACGACCTTGGTGCCTTCCGCAATCGGATTTTTGATGCCGGTCGCGGGGCGGCCTGCCACAATTTGCCCCGCTTCGACGAAATCGATTTTTTCTTTCGCGTCGAGTTTATTAAGGTTCAGCGTAGTGCTACCCGCCGGATTCGATACCGTGCCCGCCCAGCCGATCCCAGCGAAGAGTGCTCCGGTGCCGCCGCTGGAGAGGAGGTATTTGTTACCTTGCCAAGTCCCGTCGGTGTAGCTGGAGGTGACGCCGAGTAGCGGGCTTTGCGGGAAAATGTTTGCGCCGGACGGGATTTTAATGGGTAGCGTGGGGTCGTTCGAGGGGTTTGGGATATTGTAATATGGCCAACCTTTCCCGCCGAAGTATTGTCCGAGGAGTTTATTGTCCGGGGCGGTGAAGGCATGAATTCTATCCTGAACATACTTCTCGTCGTTGATGGCCCCCGTCCACCCGTTGACTTCGGGGAACTCTCCAGGCTTGAAGCCAGTGCGCTGGGGATTGGGTCCACCCATCGGGATGACCCACGTGTCGTTGACCTGCATCGCGACGGGGAGATAAAGGCTGTCCACGTTGGAGACGTCGTAATTGATCAAAGTGACGAGCTGGTTATCAGGAATCGCGAGTTTAGCATCGGGAACGGGTATCTTTGTCAGATAGCCGTGGTCGCGGATCGTCCACTCGGCGAGTTGGTCTTCACTGTCGGCGGCCGGATCTTCGGACGGAGAACTGCGATACCACATGACGACGCCATCCGGAATGGTATCTGCGCTCTTCTCTGCGGCGGTGATCATTCGCTTTGCTTTTGAACGGTAACGCGACGGGTTCGGGTCTTTGTCAGAGGTCAGATACTTTCCATCTGTGCCGATGCAGATGCGGCCCCCGTTCCAGAAGACGAGAGGAATTTTCACCAAGATACTTTTGCCCGGTTTCAGGCCGAAATAGTATTTCCCATCGGCGTCTTTGTA
>JBBRHN010000123.1:0-7076 GCA_038222685.1 Chthoniobacterales bacterium
GCCTCCAGCCCGCAAGTCGATCCTCAAATTACAGCCGCGGTCTCATCGCGCGGCGTCAACTCCGGCACGGCGCTCAAGATGAACAACGGGCGCGCGCTCGACTATCAGGACATCGAGAATCTCGTCAGCCGCAATGTGCCGTCAAATGTCATCGTCGGTTATCTCAACAGCACGCGAGCCGTTTATAATTTTTCCTACGCACAACTCGCCGGTCTGAAATCCGCCGGCGCGTCTCCTCAAGTGCTGAATTACCTCTCCGAAACGCAAGGGTTCTACGGCAACAACTCGCCGAAGCAAAAAACCAGCACGGCCAAGATGCAGAAGGATCAGTATTACAACAGTCCTTACAATCAGGACAAAGCACCCTTTGCCTACAACGCGCCGATCATCGACGATTGGTATGACTCGGGCTACGAGGAGTCGCTCTACAGCCCGTTTTCGTTTAACTGAGCCAACGGTTCGTCCGGGGTGAACGCAAAAGTGGCGGCTCGTGATTTTCGCACGAGAGCCCTTGTGCGCGCTGTGGGCGACAGGCTTTCCGCCACGCTCGAGCAGCATCCCAACCCGGACGAGGTCGATCACGTTTGGATTCGCATGAATGTGGGAGCGGAAGAACCGCTGGTGATTTCGGTGAACACCTTTTCGAAGCGCAATCGCTTGGCAGGGTTCGATCCACGGGTGCGTGTGGCGACGTTGCGGGGAACATGGGATACGCTGCCGCCGCGCGGGCTTTCAGTCGTCGAACGCTTCGATTACGCTGCAATCGAAACCTCGGCAAACGTTTTTTTTGAGCACCGAGAACGCGGTGAAATCGAGAGCTTCCTCATAGAACGTTGCCGCGCAGCGCGGATGCTGGAAGTCATCGGCGCACCGTATGCGAGCCGGCGTCCGGGGCTACACCAAGTCCACTCGCGGCGCGCGAGCTGCGCGGTCACGGAAGATGTCATCGGCCTCGACGGCGCGCTGCGGTTTTACTTTGAAGCTCCGCGCGAAACGGAGTGGGTGCTCTTCAAATTCTGCGGCCAGGTTTAGGCAGTGAGCTCGGCGAGGGCTTCGTTGAGCGAGGCGACGTTAGAGACGGAGGTGATTGGTATGCCTTTGCGGGTGCGGCCGACGAGACCGGCGAGGACTTCGCCGGGGCCGAGTTCGAGGAAGTGGGTGACGTGGAGATGGTCGATCAAATACTCGATACTCCGCGACCAACAGACGCTGCCGGTGACTTGATCGGCCAAGGCGCGTCGAATGGCTTCCGGCTCGCGGACGGTTTCCGCATCGACATTGCAGACGACCGGAATGCGGGGCGTTTGCATTTCGGTTTCCTGCAGCGCGATGCTGAGGGTTTGGTAGGCGGATTCCATCAGGCGCGAATGGAATGCTCCTGCCACGGTGAGTTCGACGGCTTTGCGTGCGCCGAATTCCTTCGCCAGTGAAACAGCGAGGGCGATTTTGGAGGATTCGCCGGAGAGAACGATCTGGCCGGGGGAGTTGAGATTAGCGACATCGACGTCCGCGGCTGCGGCGAGAGCGCGGATGCGGTCTTCATCACCGCCGATAATGGCTGCCATGCCGCCCTCGGTGCGCTCGCAAGCGTCTTGCATGGCGCGTGCACGGCGATCCACCAGGCGCAGGCCGGTGGAAAAATCAAACGTGCCCGCCGCCGCGTGCGCGGTGAACTCGCCGAGCGAGAGGCCAGCGCAGGCTTGGAAATCGAGTTGTGGAAATTTCGCTTGAACGGCGGCGAGGCAGGCGAGGCCGTGGACGTAGAGTGCGGGCTGGCAGACGGCGGTCTTCGTTAATTCCTCCGACGGGCCTTCGAAGGCGATTTGCGAGAGGGAGTATCCGAGCACCTCGTCGGCCTGGCGGAACAGCGCGGCAGCGGCGGGAAATTCCGCGCAGAGATCTTTGCCCATACCGACGGACTGGGCACCCTGACCGGAAAAAAGGAGAGCGAGTTTTTTGTGCATAAATGAGGAGGGGGAGAGGGACAACTGTCGCGTGTTTGCAGCGATGAGAGCAAGGCCCGATTTCCGGCTTCCCAGTTCGCAGTCGCCGCCTATTCTTCCCGTGTGAGCTACCGTGTTTTTGCCCGTAAATATCGCCCGCAGACTTTTGACGAAGTGGTCGGCCAGGATCATATCACGCGCACATTGCAAAATGCTGTCGCAGCGAATCGACTCGCGCAGGCTTATCTTTTTGTCGGGCCGCGGGGGATTGGAAAAACGTCGACGGCGCGCATTTTGGCGAAGGCGCTCAATTGCGTGAACGGCCCCACGACGACGCCGTGTGGCGTTTGTGACGCCTGCCGCGAGATCGCAGACGGGCGGAGCCTCGATGTGATCGAGATCGACGGTGCCAGCAATAACGGCGTCGAAAACATTCGCGATCTTCGCGACAACGCCGCGTATGCCCCGGCGCGCGGGCCGTTCAAAATCTACCTCATCGACGAGGTGCACATGCTCAGCACGGGCGCGTTCAATGCATTGCTCAAGACCCTCGAAGAGCCGCCGCCTCACGTGAAGTTCATCTTCGCCACGACTGAGGCGCAAAAGCTGCCGGCCACGATCACGAGCCGCTGCCAGCGTTTTGACCTGCGGCGGATTCCGACAGATGCCATTGCCAAGCACCTGCTGTTCATCGCGGGCAAGGAAGAAATCACGCTCGACCCGGCGGCAGCGGATGCCATTGCGCGCGGTGCCGAGGGAGGTTTGCGCGATGCGGAGAGCATGCTCGATCAGATGGTCGCCTTCTGCGGCAACACGATTGCGGCGCAGGACGTGATGGATGTTTTTGGTTTCACCGCGCACGAAACCGTCGTCGCCATCGTGGAGCGGCTTTTTGAGCGGGATGCCAAGGCAGCGCTCTCTTCCATTTTCGAGCAATCGGAGTCCGGCAAGGATCTCTCGCGCCTCACGGCGGAGATCATCGGCCACCTCCGCGATCTGCTCGTCTCGCAGGCCACGGGCGGCGCAGCGTCGATTCCGCAAGGCAAGCTCCTTGTGTTGATCGATCACTTCAGCGAGACCGAGACGCGGATGAAATGGGTTGCCGACAAAAAGCTCCAACTTGATGTCGCCGTGATCAAGGCTCTGCATTTGCTGGACGAGACGAGCCTGAGCGATGTGATTGAAACGCTGACGAACATGCGTGAGGGAGGTGCCATCGACGAAGCGCCCGAGCCTGCGCCAAAACCGCGACCTGCCGTACCCGCGACACCTCCTGCTCCGGCGGCCGCACCGGCCCGCATCGCCGAGGAAAAAAAACTCCCGCTCGTCGCCGTCGATCCGCAGGAGGCTGGTGTCAGCGCTATCGCCGCGTGGGAATCCGCCTCGGGCGATCTGGCTAAGAAATCGCTCGTGCGCTTCGGTTGGTTGAAAGAGGGCGTCTTCGAGCAATTCGAAAAAGGTGAACTCCTCGTGCGTTTTCCATCCGGAGCGAAGGAGTCGTCGGAATCGATTTTCATGGATCAGGGTCGCAAAGATCTCGAAAAGCAAATGTCGCAAACTCTGGGCTCCACGGTGCGCCTCGCGTTCGAATTCGATGCCGCTACGCCCGAACCGGTCGAGATCGAGGATTATCCGCAACGTGAGACGACATCGGCAGCGGCTCCCGCGAAAGAGGAAAAACCGGCTGACGATTTCAAAAACGACCCGCTCATCAAGAAAGCCCTCGAAATTTTCAAGAGCACGCTGCAAACTCCCGCGACGTGAATATTCAAAAAATGCTCAAAGAGGCCCAGCGCATGCAGACGCGCATGGCAGAAACGCAGGCGGAACTGGCGGCGCGGACGATTGAATCCAGCGCGGGCGGCGGCAAGGTGAAGGTCGTGGCCACTGGCGCGGGCGACATCATCTCAATCAAAATCGACCCGCAGGTCGTCGATCCTCAAGACGTCGAATTGCTCGAAGATCTCGTGCTCGCCGGCGTCAAGCAGGCGCTCGAAGATGCCAAAAATCTTGCAGGCGACGAAATGGGCAAAATCACCGGCGGCCTCAACATTCCGGGGCTCTGATCCCATGTCGGTTTGCTCTGACAAGTGGATTCGCCGTATGGCGACGGAACGCGGGATGATCGACCCGTTTGTGGACGGTCAGGTCAAGTCGCGGGAAGACGGCAGTCGCGTGATCAGCTACGGGCTCTCGAGCTACGGCTACGACCTCCGCGTCTCCGACGAGTTCAAGGTGTTCACCAATGTCTTCAACACGCTGGTCGATCCCAAAGCGTTCGATGACAGATCGTTTGTCGATATGCAAACCGATGTGTGCATCGTCCCGCCCAACTCGTTCGCGCTGGCGCGGAGCGTGGAGTATTTCCGAATCCCTCGCGAAGTGCTCACCATCTGCGTCGGCAAATCGACCTACGCCCGCTGCGGCATTATCGTTAATGTCACGCCGTTCGAGCCCGAATGGGAAGGCCATGTGACGCTGGAAATCTCCAACACGACTCCGCTCCCGGCACGCATCTACGCGAATGAGGGCCTCGCCCAAGTCGTCTTTTTTCTCGCCGACGAAGTCTGCGAAACCAGCTACGCCGACCGCGCGGGAAAATACATGGGCCAGCGCGGCATCACCGTCCCGCGGCTGTGATCGAGGCACTCACCGTGATGGCGGGCGGTGCCATCGGCACACTGTTGCGGTATTGGGTTTATATTTGGTGGACAGCCTCGTTCGGGCAAACTTTCCCGTGGTCCACGATCATCGTCAATGTCGTCGGCTCATTCGGAATCGGCTTCTTTGCAAGGCTGACAATGGCCGGTGGCCTGCTTCCCACTCCGCCGCTCGTCCAGTTGTTCGTGATGATCGGCATCTTCGGCGGCTTCACCACATTTTCAACATTCAGTCTCCAAACACTCCACCTCGCCGAGGCGGGACAATGGGCGGAAGCCGGAGCCAACGTCGCGATTAGTTTGGTGGTTTGCCTGGGCGGGGTTTGGCTTGGCCACATGGCCGCCGTTGGAATTAATGCCCTTGCCGCGCCGAAGTAGGCTGCATTTCGAGCGATAGATCAACCGAGGGCGCGGAGTGCGTGAGGGCGCCGACCGAGATTAAGTCAACACCCGTTTGCGCAATGTCGCGGATGGTCGCCAACGTCACGCCACCACTGGCTTCGAGCTGAATGTGAGCGGGACGCAGGAGCACGGCTTCTCGCATTTCTTCAAGTGACATATTGTCGAGCAGGATCACATCGACTTGGCGGAGTGCAAAAAAAGCCCGCGCCTGATCGAGCCTGTCGGCTTCGATCTCGATACGGAGACCGGCTGCCTTGGCGGCGTCGATATCGGACTGAAGACGCGCCATGTCCGTACCCGCGGCGAGGTGATTGTCTTTGAGCATGACCACGTCGTGCAGGCCAAGGCGGTGATTCGTGCCACCACCGGCGACGACGGCCGCTTTTTCGAGGAGGCGGAGTCCGGGCGTCGTTTTACGGGTGTCGAGGAGCGTGACGCCCGTTCCGGCAACCTCATCGACGTATCGGCGCGTCATCGTGGCTACGCCGCAAAGCCGCTGCATGAAGTTCAGAGCCGTGCGTTCCGCCGTGAGAATCGAACCGGTCGGGCCGGAGACTTCGAGCACGACATCGCCGGGCGCGAGCGTTTCTCCATCAATGCGCAAGCAGGTGACCACAAGCGCGGGATCAACCCGAATGAAAATTTCGCGCCCCACTTCGACGCCCGCGAGGCAGCAGGCTTGACGCGCCACGATCCTCGCCGTTGAGCAGCTTGTCGGGTCCGTAAAATGCCGCACCGTCACATCACCCGCGCCGATGTCTTCAGCGAGCGCCAGCGTGATGATATCCGGGAGCGACATGTGACTCGACCTTGCGGCGACGATTATCTCAGGGATACGAAATGATCGTTTCGACAGGCACGCCATCCAAGGCCGCCCTACCGCCGAGATCCGCAAGCTCAATCAAAAACTGCGCGATCACCGGAACGCCGCCGGCGGCGCGAATGAGCCGGATTGCAGCACCAGCCGTGCCGCCCGTCGCGAGCAGGTCGTCGATGAGCGCCACGCGCTCGCCTGTCGCAAACGCATCCGTGTGCACTTCGATTTCCGAGCTCCCGTATTCCAAATCGTACGCCTCCGAGTGCGTGTGAAACGGCAGTTTCCCTTTTTTGCGAATCGGGACAAATCCCAAGCCAAGTTCGTAAGCGACCGTCGCCCCAAAGAGAAAGCCACGCGCGTCGATGCCTGCAATTTTCTCAGCGCCCGCGTCGCGCGCGGCGCCAACAAATTCGGCAATCGCCATCCGAAACAACGCGGCGTCGTTGAGGATCGGCGTGATATCGCGAAACAGAATCCCCGCCTTCGGAAAATCCGGAACATCACGAATCGCCGCGCGGAGTTGATCAGGTGCTGACATTAGTCTCCGAAGGAAATTTCGACGGCGCGCGCGGTCTGCACCATTTGCGAATCCGGGCTCACGCGGCGGAGTTTGTGCACGGCATGGGAAATCGGCACGTCGAGCGTGAGATAATTTTGGTAGCTCACCATTGAGCCGAATTTGCCCTCGGCAACCATCTGCACGGCTTTGACGCCGAACCGCGTGCCGAGAATACGATCAAGCATGGTCGGCGCACCGCCGCGCTGCAAGTGCCCGAGCACACACGTGCGCACTTCCTTGCCCGTGCGCTCGCCGACCTCGCGGGCGACGAGTTCACCAATGCCGCCAAGCCGGTGCTCGCCACTCGCTGTGTGATGTCGCGTCTGACTCCCATCTTTCGCGCTCGCCCCCTCGGCAACGACGATCATCGTGCTCTTGGCACCTTCGCGATCGCGACGGATGACCTCAGCGGCGATTTTTTCGTGCTCGAACGGAATTTCAGGAATCAGAATCACGTCCGCTCCGCCTGCGAGACCGCCGTGCAGTGCTATCCACCCGGCGTGACGCCCCATCACTTCTAAAACCATCACGCGTTTATGGCTGGTCGCCGTCGTATGCAGACGATCAAGAGCGTCGCCCACGCATACCACGGCAGAGTCAAATCCGAACGTCATCGCCGTCGCTTCCAAATCGTTGTCGATTGTTTTCGGCACGCCGACGACGGGGAACCCCTCTTCGTGAAGCTGCAAGGCCGT
>JBBRHN010000124.1:0-7019 GCA_038222685.1 Chthoniobacterales bacterium
CATCTCGGAGGCGCAGCACCGGTTGCTGCAAGATGCGCGGGAGAGTGTTTACGATTTTCAGAAGCTGGTGTTTGAGCAAGGAATCGCGCACGCGGTGGCGCATCCATTCCAGGCAGTGAACGACAAGCTCACGTCGCTGCATTTGCAAAAGCTGGCGTTGTTGTTTCGGCATTTTGAGGGCGTCAACGGGCGGTATGGGCGGTTGGTGAGCGAGGCGGCGACGTCGGTTTTTGGCGGGTTGACGCCGCGGCATATTGAGATTTTTAATGCGAGGACGGGGATGGAGCCCACGCATGAGGAGCCGTGGAAAAAGTGTTTTGTTGGTGGCTCGGATGACCATGGGGGCAACTCGTTTGCGCGGGCGTTTACGGAGACGGCAGTTAGTTCGAGTTCGACGGAGTTTTTGGAGCATGTGCGGAGCGGCGAGTGCGAGGTCGGCGGGTTGCCGGGGAACCCGCTCGTGATGGCGCAAGGGACGTATAGCACGGCATTTCACTATGCTAAGGCGCGACTGGCGCTGAAGCCCGGCGATCCCGGCACGGGGCTAATGGAGAAGATTTTCTCGCGGTTTATGGAAGGGCAGGATCCGACTGAGTTCACGCTCGGCGAGAAAATCGGATTTCTCGCGCAGGGGCTCGCGACGGGAAAAATCTTCGACATGGCGAAAGCCGGGAGCAACGCGACGTGGCGGGAGTTGGCGGCGGGGTTTAGTCAGCCGGAAATGAAGGCGGCGATGGCGAAGGCGACGTCGGGGGTGGCGGAGAGCGAACGGCGTGCATTTCTTATGGCGAACCTGATTGGGAGCCAGTTGGGATACCGCTCGGCGCGGCAGTTTATTCAACAGATGTCGACCGGGAAGTTTCTGGAAAGCGTGCAGACGATCATTCCGCTAGTGCCGATTTTAGCTTTGCTGAGTCCGTATCTTCACGCGTTTCGATTGCCGCGGCGGGAGTGGTTGAGGGAGACGACGCGGACGTTGACGGGAGAGGTGCCGGGATTTTTGCGCAACCGCAAGCGGGCGTGGTTTTCGGACACCTTGGAGGATGTGAACGGGGTGGCGACGACAATTCGGAAAATGACGGCCTCGGGGGTGGCTGCCGGACACGACATCACGGTGATGACGTGTCGCTCTGAGGTCGCGGATCACAAGATTCCACTGAAAAATTTCGAGCCGATTGGAGAGTTCGAACTGCCCGAGTATGAGTTGCAGCGGCTGAGTTTTCCGCCGGTTTTGCAGATTTTCGACCACTTGGAGACGGGTGGATTTTCCGAGATCATCATCAGCACGCCGGGGCCGTTGGGGCTGACGGCTTTGGCCGCTGCGAAGGTGTTGGGAGTGCGGGTGGTTGGGATTTATCACACCGATTTTCCACAGTATGTGCGAATTCTGACGGAGGACTCGTTTATGGAGACGCTGACGTGGAATTACATGCACTGGTTCTATAGTCAGTTGGATGTGATTTACGTTAACTCGGAGGATTACCGGAAGTGTTGGGCCGAGAGGGGAATTCCGCGCGAGAAGTTGAGGATCCTACCGCGCGGGTTGGACACGTTGATGTTCCATCCATCGCGGCGGGAGGAGGATTTTTGGAAGTCGCGCGGATTGCGCGATGGGGAGACGGGGATGTTGTTCGTGGGTCGTGTTTCGAAAGAAAAAAATCTCGATGTGTTGGTGGCGGCGACCAAAAAACTTGCCGAAACGCAAACGCTGGCGCGGCCGCTGATCGTTGGGGACGGGCCGTATATGAGCGAGATGAAGAGGCTGTTGCCCGACGCGATTTTCACTGGGTATCTGGGTGGCGAGGATTTGGCAAAGGCGTATGCGGCGGCGGATTTGTTTGTGTTCCCGAGCACGACGGACACGTTCGGCAACGTCGTGCTTGAGGCGCAGGCTTGCGGCATCCCGGCGATTGTTTCCGACGTGGGTGGCCCGCGCGACTTGGTGCAGCACGGCAAAGACGGGTTCGTGACGAAGGCGCTCGATGTCGGCGAACTCGCGGAGGCAATTCGCCGGCTTGTTGACGATCCGGCATTGAGGCAGCGGATGGGAGCGGCGGCGAGGGGGCGCGTGGAGTCACGGGATTGGACCGAGGCGTTTGAAAAATTCTGGCACGAGTCGCCTGAATAACTCTCTGGAAGGTTCGCATCATCCATGCAGGGCACCTCGAGACCAAGGGAGGCTCCTCTGCTCCCATTCGAATTTTTTGGCGGCAGAATGAATTCCTTCGGCGGAAAACAGGAAATCCACGATGCCCTTACCACTTTGGGAAGTTATTGGCCGGTCGACAAATGCGTCAATACGCGGAACCCACCCCTGCTGATGCCATCACTCAAACATCCTCACTCAACTTCCTTTTCTCGGTTGAACGGCTCAGGAAGACGCGGCAACCGGGTCAGGGTCGTTCGAGTTCGCGGGAGATAATTTCCTTAAGCATCGGCAATAACTTTTGGCTGCGACCACCAATAAGCCGACGGTGGCAATGGTCAGAAGAATTTTGGTGCGAAGACTCATACTCGATAGGTCAAACTACGAAGGCTGCGCCCGAAGTTCCCGTCGGTGGGAGTTTCGGGGCGGGCGAGATATTCCCGATGGCCACACGGGAAATCGCTCATATTCGGCCGGATTCGACCCTGAACTTGTCCATCACCTTTTATCGTTCGATGCTGAACCTAAGCCACCCGTCGCGCTCTATTTGGCGGAGAGCGCTGCCTTGATGCTCGAGAGATGACTTTCGGCAGCGGGCAGGGTTTTAGCGCTTGTTTTGTTGTTCGAGGTGGAAGCGGTGGAGCACCCAGTGAAAGATAGGAGCGAGCAGGATGCCGGTGGCGCCGATGAGGACCAGCCCGGAGAAGAGGGCGTAAATGGACGCGAAGACTTTTGCCGCGTTGGTCTGGAGAGGACTCACGGGTCCCATGCCTCCAAGAATCATAGAGGCGTCCAGAAGGGCATCCATCCATTGTAGCCCGGCAATAAAGTGGTAACCGAGAACGCCCACGCACAAAGAAATGACGATCACACCCAACGCCATAGCCATCGTCTCGATGTATCGCCGCACATAACGCGCCAGGAGATGCGGTCGGGGTTTCGACTTTGGGGCGGCTTGCATTGACTGCGAAACTAGGAAATCCAGAGGAATTTAGCGCGACAAAAATGCGGACACTTTTCACGTTGTGTCACCAGGCGTATTGGGTGGTGTTCGCCACGCAAAAAATTCTGTGTCTTCCCAACCAGTGACGGCGACTAGGATGGACGGTATCGGCGCCGGTCAGACCGAGTAGGTGCTCGAAGCGGTGGTGCCGCCCTTTCCGGTCCAGTTGGTATGGAAGAATTCGCCGCGGGGTTTGTCTATACGTTCGTAGGTGTGGGCACCGAAGAAGTCGCGCTGGGCCTGGAGGAGATTGGCGGGGAGCACGGCGGAGCGGTAGCTATCGTAAAAGGCGAGAGCTGTGCTGAATGCAGGAACGGGGATTCCACGTTTTGCGGCGATGGCGATGACGTTGCGCCAGCCTTTTTGGCATTTCTTGATTTCGCCGCGGAAGTAGTCGTCGAGGAGGAGATTCGTAAGGGTGGGGGACTTGTCGAATGCGTCTTTAATTTTGCCGAGGAAGCGGGAGCGGATGATGCAACCGCCGCGCCACATGAGCGCGATGCCTCCCCAGTTAAGGTTCCACTTGTATTCGGCAGCGGCGGCGCGCATGAGCATGTAGCCTTGGGCGTAGCTGATGATTTTTGACGCGTAGAGGGCGACGCGGATGTCTTCGATGAGGGCGGCGCGTTTGGCGGGGTTGGTTGAGCCGGGTATGAGGGGCTTGGGGCCTTTGAGTTTGCGCGAGGCTTTGACGCGTTCGTCTTTTAAGGCAGAGACGCAGCGGGCATAGACGGCTTCCGCCATGAGGGTGATGGGAATGCCGAGTTCGAGGGAGTTGTTGACGGTCCATTTGCCCGTGCCTTTTTGGCCGGCAGTATCGAGGATTTTGCTGACGAGCGGGGTTCCGTCTTCGTCGTTTTTGGCGAGGATGTCGCGGGTGATTTCGACAAGGTAGCTGTCGAGTTCGCCGGTATTCCAATCAGCAAAAACGGTGTGCATTTCCTGCTCAGTGAGTCCGACGCCATTTTTGAGGAGATTAAACGCCTCGCAGATGAGCTGCATGTCCCCATACTCGATGCCGTTGTGGACCATCTTGACGTAATGGCCTGCACCGCCCTCGCCGACCCAATCGCAACAGGGAACGCCGCCGTCGACTTTTGCGGAGATGGATTGAAAAATCTCTTTGATGTGCGGCCATGCGGCAGGCGAGCCGCCTGGCATGATGCTCGGGCCGCGACGGGCGCCTTCTTCACCGCCGGAAACGCCGGTTCCGATGAAGAGAAGTCCACGGCTTTCGAGTTCGGCTTGGCGGCGGTTGCTGTCTTCAAAAAGCGAGTTGCCACCGTCGATGATGATGTCGCCGGGTTCGAGGTGGGGGATGAGCTGGGCGATAAAATCATCCACAGGCTGGCCGGCTTTCACGAGCATCATGATGCGACGTGGGCGCTTGAGTTTAGCGACGAGTTCCTCGATTGAGTGCGAGCCTTGGACATTTGTGCCAGCGGCTTCGTTGGCAAGGAAGTCGTCCACTTTTGAAGTGGTGCGGTTGTAAACGACGACGGTGTGGCCGTGGTCGTTCATGTTGAGAACGAGGTTTTGGCCCATCACGGCGAGGCCGATGAGTCCGATGTCTCCTAGAGGTGTTGTCGATGTCATAAAGTCTTTGGTGGCGCGTGTTGCAAGCGCGGCGGATGCAGAGCAAAGCACCGCGATGCTATGGTAATCAAGCAAACACGCCGGAAAAATCGCTTTCTTGCGAGCCGTGCGGGGCGTTTACTAGAGCTTCAGGCATGGCACACACTCTCGCTATAGATATCGGCACCTCGTCTGTGCGCGCGGCTCTTTTCGATGAAGGCGGCAATCTCCAACCGGCGACGCTGGGGCAGGAGGCGTGCGTGTTGGTCTCGGATACTGATGGTCGCGCCGAGATGGAGCCGATGGATTTGCTGCGGCGCGTGAAGCGTTGTCTGCGACATGCGACTCGGGGCGGCGAGGCGTTCGATGCGGTGGGCGTCTCGTGCTATTGGCACAGCCTGCTCGGAACGGATGCTGGGGGGCAGGCGATGACGCCGATTTACACATGGGCGGATTCGCGTTGCCGGACGGATGCGGAGTATCTTCGGGCGACGCTGAACGAGCGTGAAGTTCACAGCGAGACGGGATGCATGTTGCGGACTTCGTTTTGGCCGGCCAAGCTCGCGTGGTTGCGGCGGACAAATCGTGCGTTGTTCAAAAGTGTCAAGCGATGGATGTCGCCGGCGGAGTGGATTCAGCTTCAGTTGACGGGCGGGGCGACGTGCGCGCACGGGATGGCAACGGGCACCGGGCTCTACAATCCGCAAACGATGGAGTGGAGCGAGCGAATGCTGGAGGTATGCGACGTGCGGCGCGAGCAGTTGTTGCCCATCGAAGACCGCGCTACGTCGTGGCGGGCTGCGGCGTGGTATCCGGCAATTGGCGACGGGGCGGCGAGCAATCTCGGTTGCGGTGCCACGAAGCCCGGCATCGCGGCGATCAACGTCGGAACCAGCGCTGCGGTTCGCGTGATGCGGAGCAAAGGAAAAGCGCAGGCGCCGTTTGGATTGTTTTGCTACCGGGTCGATACGGAGAGGTTTTTGATCGGCGGAGCCGTGAGCAATGCGGGGAGTTTGCACGCGTGGTGCATGCGCGAGTTGCGCGTTTCGGCTGATGCCGCTGAAGTCGAGCGAGAATTGGCCGCGCGTCCGACGCCTGAGCATGGGCTGACCGTTTTGCCGTTCTGGAGTGCCGAGCGTGCGCCGGAATGGGATGAGCATTCGAAAGGTTCGATTCACGGGATCACTCACGCCACGGGGGCATTCGATCTGCTCCAGGCGATCAACGAGTCGTTTTACTATCGGATCGCAACTATTGCCGACTTGGTGAACGCGGAGAGGATTGATCGATGGATCGTCTCCGGCGGAATTCTTCATTCCAAAAGCTCTGTGCAGCGCCTTGCCAACGCGCTGGGGCGTCCGCTCCACGCCAACTTGGAGCAGGAGGCTTCGCTCCGCGGTGCCGCGGTGTTTGCGCTTGAGAAGTGCGGCCGCGCCATCGTCTCGCCCCAACTCGTCTCGGCAGTGCGCCCTTCAAAAAAAATCCACGACCGCTACCTTCTCCAACGCCAACAATCTGATGTCCTTGCCAAACGCCTTAGCTGAACCAAAAATCCTGACTCTGAAGATCAATGAGGTCTACACGTCGATCCAGGGCGAGAGCACGTGGGCGGGATTGCCGTGCGTTTTTGTGCGTCTGACGGCCTGCGATTTGCGGTGCACTTATTGCGATACGGAGTATGCGTTTTTTGAAGGCAAGAAACGGGCGGTGGAAGACATTCTGCGCGAGGTTCTCGAAACGGGGTGCCCGTTGGTGGAGGTGACGGGGGGCGAGCCGCTGTTACAAAGGAACGTGTTGCCACTCATGTCGGCGCTTTGCGATGCGGGGAGAACGGTGTTGATCGAGACGAGCGGGGCGCACGACATTTCTAAGATCGATCTACGGGTTCACCGGATCATGGATTTGAAGTGTCCGGATTCCGGCGAGTGCGCGCGGAACCTTTTTGAAAACATCCCGCATTTGACCAAGCGCGATGAGGTCAAGTTTGTGATCGGCTCGCGTGGGGATTACGAATGGTCGCGTGCGCAGATTGCAGAGCACCGGCTCGATGAGCGTTGCGGGTGTGTTTTGCTGAGTCCGGTTTTTGGCCGCATCGAGCCGCGCGATATTGTGGACTGGATGCTGGCCGACCGGGTGCCTGCTCGATTTCAGCTCCAGATGCACAAAATGATTTGGGAACCGCGGGCGCGAGGGGTATAAGTGCGCCTGCATGAAAGTTCGACTCTCCAAAGATTTCATTATTGAAGCCGCTCAAAGCCTGACGAAAGTTCCGGCGGGCCACAAATGCGCGCGGCT
>JBBRHN010000125.1:0-7000 GCA_038222685.1 Chthoniobacterales bacterium
GAAAATAATCGCCAGAACGGCCGCGGAAAATCGCTGGAGCAACATGAACGCCGGATCATCCCCTTTCACCGTGTCTCCTGCAACCGGGAAATGACGCCCTGCGGTTTGTGGAATTCATTGGACAGCATAATTGAGATTGAGACACAATCGCAATATTCGTGAAGCGTTTGTCCAGACTGAAATCACAAAGACCACCATCACTCGGGGAAGGGGCAATGAAAGAGCTCTACCGAGACAGCATCGATGGGGGCGTTTGCGTGAGGTGGTGGGACTTTGGTGCCGCGGCGACATTGGCGGAGACGCGCAAGTCGGAGCAATGCGGGATCGGTATTTGCATCAATCTTGAGGGAGCCGGAACCGTTGTCAGTCGCGAAGCGAGCCACAAGTTTCCTCCTGGAATCGTCGCGATTTACCGTGAGAATTCCGTCAAGGAGATCTCCCGGGAGTCTGGTAAGCGCCACCGCTTCCTGATGATCCAGATGCCCGACGTTTGGATCCGGTCGAGGCTCGCGCAGGCGATCGAAGGGCTATCCTCAACGCTCCGGATCTTCTTGGACGACGCGAATTCCGCGACACCGAAGTTACTTCCGATATCAAGCCGAGTCCGCCGCGCGGCTGAGGAAATGATTTCCTCGCCGATCCAAGGTCGGCTTCGCTCCATCTGGTATCAGGCGAAGATCATCGAGGTTTCGGCCCACCTCTTCACACAGCCCGACGAGGGTTTTTTTTGTGAACGTCAGAAGCTGTTGGCTCGTGAGCGGGCGGAAGCTGTGAAACGCATCGTTCTCCGCGATGTGGAGAATCCGCCGTCGCTCCCAGCCATCGCTCGCGAGGTCGGGTGCAGCCCGTCTTACCTGAGTCGAATTTTTTCTGAGGCGACAGGCATGACAATCATGCGCTTCCTCCGCACCGCGCGGTTGACCCTCGCCGCAGAGCGTCTCCGCACAGGCAAATTCAATGTGACCGAGGCCGCCATGAGCGTTGGATATTCAAGTCTCAGCCACTTTAGCAAAGCGTTTGCAGAGCAGTTTGGGCACTGTCCGTGCGTATTTCCGTTCCAAAAGTAGTTGGCCCCACGAGAATCAGCGGCGTTCCATCGATTGGGTGAGGCATCACGTGGGTGGTAATTCCAAAAACCTCCCGCAAGCGGGCCGACGTGAGAACTTCCGACGGCGGTCCGAGGGCGAGCAGGCGAGTTTCGTGAAGGAGCATGAGCTGATCCGCATAGCGCGACGCCAGATTGAGATCGTGCAGCACCGCGATAATCGTAGCCCCTCTCCGCGCAAGGTTCGCCGCCTTCTGGAGCAACTCATGCTGGTGCGCAATGTCGAGGCTTGAGATCGGCTCATCGAGGAACAGGCAGTGACCTTGGGGTTTGCCGTTAACCTGCGCCAGAATGCGCGCCCAGTGGACACGCTGCTGCTCCCCACCGGAGAGCTGCCACATCGCCCGTTCGGCCAGATGCTCGACCCCGGCCTCCTCGAGAGCCGAAGCCACCAAGCGGCGTGCTCCCACCCCTCGCTGCCCCGCTGCTTCGGCCCCCAAATGCACGATCTCCCCGGCTAGAAACGGGAGTCGACAATCTGTTTGCTGAGCCAAAAATGAACGCCGCATGGCAAGCGCGACAGGTGACCATTGCCGAATATTCACCCCATCGAACGCGATCTCACCGCCCGCTGGCTGCAACTCGCCGGAAAGCGCGTGGAGCAAGGAACTCTTGCCTGCGCCATTTCTCCCGAGGACAACAAGAAAAGCACCCGACGAAACTGAAAAACGCACGTCTGAAATCACGTTTATTCCACCTCGAACGATTGACAAACCGCGAGCCGTGATCGTCATGCGCGTGCCCGCTTTTCGCGCAGGAGAAGACCGAGAAAAAACGGCGCGCCCAGACTCGCCACCACGATGCCAACGGGGATCTCTGCGGGAGCGCGCGCGGTGCGGGCAATCACATCTGCCGCGCAAAGCAGACAGCCCCCAATAATAAACGAGCCGGGCAGAACCAGGCGATGGTCAGCGCCCACCGCGAGTCGCACAAGGTGCGGTGCCACGAGGCCGATAAATCCAATCGTCCCGGTAAACGCCGTCACCGCACCGACTGCAAAGGCCGTCGCAGCCAGCACGGCTTGCTTAACTCCCTCAATTGATACTCCTAAGTGCCACGCGTTCGATTCGCCGAGCGCCAAGGCATTCAACGCCCGCGCCCGAAATGCCAGCAAGCCCGCCGCGACCACCACAAACGGCAGGCACCCCAACGTGGCGTCCCATCCCGCGCCAGCAAGGCTTCCCAAGCTCCAAAAGGTAAAATCCCGGAGCTGACTATCCGTCGCGCCGTAAATCATCCACCCGATGCCCGCTCCCGCAAAGGCATTGATCGCAATACCTGCCAACAGGAGAGTGGGCACATCCACCCGAACGCCCCGCGTTGCAATCACGTGCACCAAAATCGCTGCCGCCAGTGCACCAAAAAATGCCGCCGCAGGGAGGATATAGATCGAGTGCGAAAGGAACGGTCCGCCGAGCACAATCGCGGCTACGGCTCCTAGCGCCGCCCCCCCCGAAACACCCACCAAAGCCGGATCGGCCAGCGGATTGCGGAAGAGACCTTGCATTGCAGCCCCGCAAAGCCCGAGTGCTCCCCCGCAAAGAAACCCCAACAGTAACCGCGGCACACGCATGGTTTGGAATACCATGCTCCCGACCGAGTCGCCCCCGCCCACCATCTCGCGCCACGAGATTGGCACCGCTCCCGTCCGCAACGATATAAGGGCCACCGCACCCGAGAGGATCGCGAGAAAAACACAGAATGCGCTGCCCTTCGCGAGAGTCATCGCTCGGCCCGTCGCGACGGCTCATTGAGCTTCGTGGCTAACTCCTGCGCCGCCTCGCCAATACGCGGCCCAAAGCCGAGCAGAAAAAGGTCATCCATCACAATCAGGCGACCACTTCTGCCCGCTGCCGTGATCTCCAAACCCGGCAGCAGCTTGGCAAGATTCGCTTCTCCGCCGTTGGCAGCAAGCGTGCGCGACGTGGTCACCACGATCTCAGGATCTAGCAACACGAGTGCTTCCCTCGAAAATTGCTTATAGCCCTGTATTGCGTTGCCGGCATTCTGCGCCCCAACGAGCTCGAGCATCGCCGCCGCCGCCGTCTCGCGACCCGCCACCATTGGTGATCCCTGCCCGAGCGACATCACGAAAAGCACGCGAGGCGAATGCGCCGCAAGCGGCACTCGCGCTCCCACTTCGCTCGCTATTTTCTCGACAAGTTTGGTTGCCTCTCCCTCTCGCCCGAGTGCCTCGCCCATCTGCAAAACACGCGTCGTGGCACCGTCAAGACTGTCTCCCGCCACGAGACGCAGCACCGGAATTTTGAGTGCAGCAAGATGAGCCAACGCCGTCGGCGGTCCCGCATTGGCCGAAACGATCACCAAATCCGGGCGTAACGAAGCGATGCCCTCTGCCGACAGCGCGCGCTGGTATCCCACCTGCGGCAGCGTGCGTGCCATCTCGGGAAACGTGCTCGAGGTATCCACCCCGACTAGCACATCCCCGCTGCCCAGCGCAAACGCCGTCTCCGTCACAGCTCCGCCGACTGTGACCACGCGCAACGGCGTCGCGGCGTGCAATGTCGTGGAGAGAAGAAGGAGGCCGAGGATCTTTCTCATGCTTCTTTGCTCAACGTTTCGATAAGTCCACGCCACGCCGGGTCTTCGGGCTCACCGGGTTTGCGCTTCCCAAAAAAAATCGCGATGTTGTTGCTCTCGACATCGAAGACCTCCAGCGAAGTCACTATGCCATCAACCGTCGGCTTCCGCACGACCCACGCAGACGCCACCCTCGAGTCGCGCAGGTGCATGTTAAATTCGTCGTCGAGCACGTTCAGCCACTCGCTGCCAAACATCTTGATATTTTTTACCGGGCCCGTGTGAATTTGCAGACACCCGCGATTGCCGATGAAAACCATGATGGGAACCTCTGTCCTCGCCGCAGATTCCAACATGGTTCGGGTGGAGGAGTGCGACATGCGTTGCGCAAATCCCTCCGGGGCCAATCGCAATGCTTGCTCCCGCGCCACTCGGAATTTTTGAAGAATTACAAAAAACGCGTGCGTGTCTTTTAAGTCTCGCCACGCTTCTTGAAAGCCACTCACATCAATCTCGGCATCCGGGATCTCTGGTCGCGCGGTCGGCGGCAATTCCACCGTCATGTCGGGATTCTGATCCTGAGAACGAAAGCGACTCAGGATGACTCCGTAAGCTCCGTAGTTGCTCTCTTTCTGGAGATAAATCTTGTGCACGGCCATGCCCGACGCGTCGAAAAATTGGAGACTCTGGCGTTCACCTTCAGACGTGTGATCCGTAACGGCGAAGCCATGGTGCCAATGGCTCATGAATAGGCGCAGGTCAATGTCGGGGCCGACAACCTGACCCATTCCATGGAAAAAATCCACTTCGCGGAATTCACCAAATCTCTCGTGAACGGCATCTTCATTCCGTGTCAGGCACATCACCCGACCGGCCTTTGGCATTTCTTTCAGCAACTCTTTCCAGTCGCCGCTGAGACGGGTCACCCCTTCTCCGCAGCCCGTGGCCAAAATTTCTGCTTCGCTCACACCCATTTTCAGGGCGGCATCGCGAATGCGGGTCTTCGGGTGGAGCTGACGGTATTCCTGCCAGCGTTCTTTTAGTGTGGGTGTTTCGGTTTTCATAACATGTTTTCCTTGTTGGTTTGGTTTCAGAGAGGTTGCAGAGTCCAGTTAGGGTCATCGGCCTGCGCGGCTTGGTTCGACCACCGGCGCATGTCTTCAAGCTGGGAAAAGTCGAGGAGCTCGACATGCCCGTCCGCCATCGCGCAGACCGCTCGCCCATCAAAGCGAAGATGCACATTCCCGAAGTCATAGTCCGCTCCGGCTTCGTTGTATTTTGCGGGCCATCTCCGGGTCTCAAAAAACGGAGATCGAACGGCGTTGTAGCCTTCGCTCTGCCCAAGCGATGCGTCTTTGAATCGCGCCGAGGAAAATATAATAAACTTTCCCGGCGCATGAATCTCTACGAGCCGCGTTACGACGAATTTGCCATAAGTCGCAAAGTTGGCATCGTTCGGCTGAAGGTCCGATCCCGATCCGAAGTCACCACCAGCAAACGTCAGATTAAGTCCGAACGACGGGGCAACGCTCATGGAATAATCCGAAGTCAGGCCCTCCTGTTTGTTCACAAGTAAAGTGCCGCGCAAGCGGTAGTCGAGGTAGGGCGCAAGTCGAAAGACATAGCGCGCACTCACCGGAAATCTAAGTGCCTCCCCCCGCGCGTTGACCACCCCGGGCTCCGACTTGTATCCGGGGAGCACGATTCCATTGTTGTCGGCCGCGTAACTCTGCCATGCAGATATCGCACGCCGCGCACCGGCGATTTCCTTTGCACACTTAGCTTTCTCTAAACTGCCTTTAATCGCCGGAACGGCAATACCTCCAAGCACAGCGATAATGCTTGTTGCCGCCAATATCTCGACCATCGAAAATCCCCTCCGAAGACCACCATAAAATGGGATTCTCATCGCTTAGAGAATCCCCGGTTTTTCCGCAACATCATGATTGCCACCCCAAGCCCGAGCAACGCCCACGTCGAGGGCTCTGGAACGACCCCCATCTGAACTTGAAAAGCATCAAATCCCGTGTGCGTCCCCGACTGCCAAGTGAACCCGTAAGCATCGCCAAGGGAGACGGAAAGCCCGTTCCAGCGCCAAGTCCCTACGCTGGTTCCCACATCAAAGCTTGTCGTCGCCGCCGCCAAACTATTGAACCGGATATTTGTCATCGACGAGTTGCTATTCCCATCAATCCTTGCCTGAAGAATTACCGTATCCCACGCCGCCGCCGCCGTGCCAGAGATGTCCCAATTTATGTTCCCCGCAAAAAACGTGTAGAAGGACTCGCGATCTCCGGGAATCGCACTGTCCGAACCAAGCGGGCCTGTTGCCTGTTGACGAAAAGGGGCGGGCGGGCCTGCCACCCATGTCGTTACCGTCGCCCGGAGCGCAAGTTCACTTGGCGAACCGAGCATAGGGTTACCGATCGTGCCCGTTTCAAATTCGAAAACCGGCAGATAGTTCGCCCCATAAAAAATGTCCCACGACCCGCTCACTCCCCCCAAATTATAGTCCGTAAAATGAACGAGCGTCGCCTCGCACCGGTTGGCCGAAAGTTGCAGCAGTGCAACGCACGACACCGCCCCAACAATGAGTCTCTTAAGTTTTTTCATCAGGCCGCATTAATAAACACAACCTCATGTCCGCGCTAACGGCAGCTTGCGAAAAATTAGCGTTGTTTTGTCATGGCGTTCAAAATTGGAATCCGCTCGCGATTCTCAGCCTGATCGTCTATCTCCACACCAATGCACCGCGCTCTTCTGCTCTTTGCCACGCTCCTTCTCGCCGGATGCGCCGGGCGTCCATTGCCGAAATACGAGAAGCCGCTCAAACCGGCTCCGATCATGAAAGTCCGCACGACGGCTTACACGCACACGGAGAAAGACCACCGCCGTTACGGCAACCGCAACGCGCTCGGCACCACGCTCCGCACGGGCGCAATCAACAGCGCTGCCGCCGATTGGTCGCGTTTTCCTGCAGGCACCGTCTTTCGCATTCACGCCACAGGCGAAATGTTTGAAGTGGACGATTACGGGTGGGCCCTCTCGGGGACAAATACAATCGACCTCTACAAACCTACACGTCGCGATATGAACCACTGGGGCGTGCGCCGCGTGACCATCGAGATTCTCCACTGGGGCGACTTCCGCAACAGCTACAAAATCCTCAAACCGCGCTCCAAGTTCCGCCACGTCAAACGCATGGTTCGCCAAATCGAAGACCGGGAGCTTTAACGTGCGCGCCCTGATTTTTTTTCTGACCGGCATGGCGGCCCTCGCCGCGCAAGAAATCGAGCACAAACTCGTCGATGTGCGAACGATCTACCCTCCGCTCCTCCAAGAGATCCGCTACGC
>JBBRHN010000126.1:0-6990 GCA_038222685.1 Chthoniobacterales bacterium
GATGTAAAACGGCGTGTTCTTGAGATTAAACTTCGGCATCACCTTGTTGAAAAACAACTCGCGCGTTTTGCCCACCCACATCGCATACATCCCGAAGTAAACGTTGCCGACCGAGTTCGTGTCCGCATACGTCGCTACAAAAGTGTGCACGAACCATTTGCCCTCAAAATGCCCCGCGACACTCGATTGGATCACCCCGCTATCCAAGACAGAACCCAACGCCGCCGTCAGCGGAATCGCCGCTCCGGATGCCGGCCCGATTCCCTCCGAGGCCGGCGCCTCGAGCTCGCTCTTGTCTGTCACGAACTCGTCCGATCCATTCGGCTTCAGCAGGAGCCATAAAACATAGCCGATCGGCAGCAAAGAGCCCACGATCTGAAACAACGGCGAGCGAAGAAAATAGCCGAAACTGAAAATCACCACCGCCAGACTCCCGATGCAGAACATTTTCACCTGCGGAATCGCGTTCGCCCGGCTCACCAGGTAGCAACGCACAATCGCCAGCGTCGAGTAGCCGACAAAAAACGTCGCGTAAAAAATCATGAAAAACTCGAGCTCAAATTTTAGCATTGCCCCGATCAGCGCCACGAATCCGGCAAAAACGAAAACCGGAATCGGAGACGTGAGCAGCTTATTGGGAACAAGCGAAAAGATCGGGTGATTGCTCGTGCTCGCATTCGATTGAAGGAACCAACGCAACGCGATGTAACCGCTATCGAGCGTCGTCAATATGCAGATGCAGAGAAAAATCGCATAAGCCGCAAAGGCCACCGGTGAGCCCTCGTAGAAGTGCCGCACAAGGATTTCCTGCCCATAGGGATGCCCTGTAATGCCCGTGCGAATGAATTGCCCGGCATTCCAGTTCAGTGCCCAAAGCGTCAGCAGGCCATGGAACAGCAGGAGGAGGAAAAACTGTGTCGCACCCAGCCAGTAGCTCGCCGCAATCGAGACCCGTTCGCGGTGCATCTGGATCGCTCGCTGCCACTGCTGCAGATCGAGCCAAGGCCCTACCAGAAATCCGATAATGATCGGGACCGCGTAGCCCCAATAGTTCCAATCATTCGTCGGCCATTGAGGAAACACCAACGGCCCCGTGCCCCGCGAGGCCGCCGTTACGATCAGGTAACCAATGCACGGCGCCGCGATGAGAAACAAAACCCCGTGGCTCCACTTAATGCGCCTGATGTCGAACTCCTCACCAAACAAAATCCCCGCCGCCAGCACGACCAAAAGCGTCAGCGGCATGTAGAGCAACCACGGCTCCAAACCCAGCGGCTGCCAGACGTAGCGGATGAACGCGAAAATCGTTAGCGTGATTGCCAGCACCTGATACAGGAAAAACACCAGCCGGAACGGGCGCGACCATGTCACAAAAAACTGCGCCAACGACTCCGATCCCGATTGCCGTCGTGCCAAGTGTTGCGTCACCAACCCGAAAAACACGAGCCCCAGGCAGTTCGGAATCGCAAACGTCAACAGCCCGAACAACCCGAATTGTGTCGTGAACTGCACTGAAAAAAACAGCCCCAGCCCCCACATCCAAGAGAGCGCCACCGAATTGCCCCATAACACCGCGCCAAACCAGCGAGGAACCTGAAAAGTCGAAGATGCAGCCATGCGAGGCTCATTTCATACCCCGCCCGCCCGCCTTCCGCAACTCGTATCACGCGGCCCGCCTCCGGCGGAGTTTTCAGAATTTCAGTGTTCAGAAAAGAGGGCGCGTAACGAGCACTTAATCCTTAAAATTTAAAACACATGCCTTGAATTCCAAAGCTGAACCGTCGCCGGTCTTTACGAGTGGGTCATTTCTTTGGCGTCAACCCATTTGTCGAAGTCGTCGGAGGCGACGCTGAGGGCCACGGCAGCGGCTTTGAGGCTGGTGCCTTCTTTGTGGGCCTTTTTGGCGATTTGGGCGGACTTGTCGTAGCCAATGTGGGGGTTGAGGGCGGTGACGAGCATGAGGGAGCTGGCGACGTAGCTGGCGATTTTTTCCAAGTTGGGTTCGATGCCAACGGCGCAGTGGTCGTTGAAGGCGCGGGATCCGTCGGCGAGGAGGCGGACGGAATGGAGGAAGTTGTGGATGATGACGGGCTTGAAGACGTTGAGCTCGAAATTGCCTTGGGAGGCGGCGATGCCGATGGCGGTGTCGTTGCCCATGACTTGAACGGCGAGCATGGTGATCGCTTCGCTTTGGGTGGGATTGACTTTGCCGGGCATGATGGAGGAGCCGGGTTCGTTTTCCGGGATGGTGAGTTCGCCGAGTCCGCAGCGGGGGCCGGAGGCGAGCCAGCGGATGTCGTTGGCGATTTTCATGAGGGCGCAGGCGAGGGCTTTGACGGCGCCGCTGGCGATGACGAATTCGTTATGGCTGGAGAGGGCGGCGAATTTGTTGGGGGCGGAGGTGAAGGGGAGGCCGGTGAGGGCGGCAATGTGAGCGGCGGCGCGGTCACCGAATTCTGGATGGGCGTTGAGGCCGGTGCCTACGGCCGTGCCGCCGATGGCGAGCGAGTAGAGGCCGGGCAGGGAGCGTTCGATGTCGACGATAGCGGTGTCGAGGAGAGAGACGTAGCCGGAGAATTCCTGGCCGAGCGTGAGCGGGGTGGCATCCTGCAAATGGGTGCGTCCAATTTTGACGATATCGGCGAAGGCGATGGCTTTGGCGTCGAATGTGACGCGGAGTTTTTTGACGGCGGGGATGAGATTTTCTACGACGACGGTGGCGGCGGCGATGGACATGCCGGTGGGGAATGTGTCGTTGGAGGACTGGCACATGTTGACATCGTCGTTGGGGTGGACGGGTTTCTTGCTACCCATTTCGCCGCCGGCGATTTCGATTGCGCGATTGGAGATGACCTCGTTGGCATTCATGTTGCTCTGGGTTCCGGAGCCGGTCTGCCAGATGCGGAGGGGGAAGTGGTCGTCGAGTTTGCCGGCGATGACTTCGTCGGCGGCCTGGGTGATCCACGCGCATTTTTCCGGGGTGAGCTTGCCGAGGTCGCGATTGGCGAGGGCGGCGGCTTTTTTGAGGATGCCGAGCGCCTTGATGAGTTCGGGCGGCTTGGTGTCGTTGCCGATATCGAAGTGGATGAGCGAACGCGCGGTCTGAGCGCCCCAGTAAGCTTCGTGCGGGACGGAGATGGCTCCCATGGTGTCGGTTTCGAGGCGGTGAGTCGCGGGGTCGTGGGTCGGAGCAGTTTGGGACATAGGAGAGATTGCTTTGTAACGAAGGCAGCAGCGGAGGACGAGGGAAAATCGCGAGCGTTGGCAGGGAGATTGACGCAGGTCAAGACCCGGCCGCTTACGTTGGAAAAGACGTTAATCGTTGAGAGGTGATTGGTGAATGGTGGGATTCAGCGTCTCTCGCCGGCACACCTTAAAAGGTAACAGCCTGTCATTTTTAAAACACGCAAAGCGGCAGGTTGCAATTTGGGCATCAGGACAGTCTACAAAGCCAGAAGAGACGTCATTACGCTGGACTCCAGGAGCGATCGTTTCGGGTGTGATTAAAAGTGGGTGAGGTTCGGCCACAGGCGTCCAGCCAGCACTGCACACTGTTCTTTCTTCCACCTCACCCACTTTTAATCACACCTGATCGTTTCACCACGGACGGGCGGTGCCGTGGAAGTGCTGGAAGAACTGGCGTTGCTTCTCATCCTCGGTTGCCCCTTCCTGTGCGTCGATTCGGCTACGCACGAGGGACCGCGCGGTGGCGGCCATGTCGAAGCCCATTAGCAGGCGTTCGGCAGGAGTTTTGCGCATCGTGGCGGCGAAAATCATGGCGTTGATCTCGGGAGGGGTATCCTTTACGGCAAAACCCGTGTCAGCATATCTGTCAGGTTCAATGCGGCTGACCATGTCTTTTACGGAACAGGCCAATAATTAAAAAAAAGGTGCTCCCCGATGGCCGGTTAAAGTGGTATGTTGCCATTCGCTAACGGTTGCCATGAAAGTTGTCCGCATTTCCCAGAAACTCCGCTCCAGTCCCCTGATCAACATTGAGGAGGAAGTATTTCGCCAGCTTGATCGTCTGGGCGCGAAACCGCCGCAGGGGCGGGTCGCGATCACGGCCGGGAGTCGGGGCATTTCCAATCTGCTCCGCATCACCAAGGCCGTCGGCGAGTGGTTGCGGGCAAACGGTGCGACGCCGTTTCTTGCGCCTGCGATGGGTTCGCACAATGGCGGCACGGCGGAGGGTCAGCGAAAAATGATCGAATCTCTCGGGCTCACTGAGGAGGCGACGGGGATGGAAATCTGCTCGAGCATGGAGGTGGTGCGTGTGGGCACGGTCGCGACGGGAGACGTCTGGATGGATCGTTATTGCTACGAAGCGGCTGGCGTTCTCGTGCTCAACCGCGTGAAGGTGCACACCTGCTTTTCGGGCCCGGTGCAGAGCGGGTTGACGAAGATGATGGTCGTCGGTATGGGAAAAACACGCAGCGCGGCCACATTTCATTCGCTGCCCTCGCCGCAGATGAAACATCTCCTCATGGAAATGGGCGCGCTGATTCTCGATTCGGGCCGCATCTTCGCGGGGCTCGCGATTCTCGAGGATGGATTCGATGAGACGGCGGAGTTGCATGCGATTCCTGCATCGGAGATTTTGCAGCGGGAGCCTGCTCTTTTGCAGCGGCATCTGGAATACTTTCCGACGCTGCCGTGCGACGCGCTCAACGTGCTGGTCGTGAATGAAATTGGCAAAACTTACAGCGGAACCGGGATGGATACGAACGTCATCGGACGGCGTGGCGTGAACGGCTTTGAGGATCTGCCACGGCCGGTAATCCATGCCATTGCCGCGTTGAATCTCTCGCCTGCCTCGCAGGGTAATGCCATCGGTGTCGGCCTCGCGGATTTCATTACGCGCCGTCTGCGGGACGCGATCAATGAGGAGAAGACATTCTTGAATACGTTCACGACGGGTGACATGCGGCGCATGGCTATTCCTTGCACGTTGCGCGATGACGACGAGGTGATTGAAAAAATGCGGGAGCGCTACGGGTCCGCTGGCTGGATGTTTATCCCCAATACGCTGCACCTTGAGACGCTTTACGCGACGGAGGATGTGGCTGCGGAGTTGAGGGGAAATCCGCGCTGTTTAGTGGACGAGTCGCCGCGGGAGCTGCCGCTGGAGAATGGCCGGTTGCGTCTGTTTGGCGGCATCGCTTGACCGCGGGCTTCACCGCGGGCGGGCAGAAAAATAATCGCGCGACAGCCTCCCCTTCCTCAATCGTTATCTCCCCGGCGCGCCTGCGACGAATCGGGAGGCGCGTCCGAGAGCTCCGGGCGTGTTTCATTTTCTGTCTGTGAACTCTGAGGCACTGCGGTTTCAATTTTTCCGCGGGCTTCGTCGATGACGGAGTTTTTCCAGAGAGGAATATTTTTTGCGTAGGCGGCGCGTCCGATCATGTGGGCGGCGACGGGTGCGGTGAGGAAGATGAACGCTGTGGTGAGGAGTGCCTTGGTGGCGACGGAGATGTCTTGGAATGCGAGGGCGACGGCAAGGAGGAGGAGGGCGACGCCGAGGGATGCTCCTTTGGTGGAGGCGTGCATACGGGTGAAGAGATCGGGCATACGGAGGATGCCGAGACCGGCGAGGGCCATGAAGGAGGCGCCGGCGATGGCGCAGGCGGCGACGAGGATCTGGAAGATCATTTGAAGACTCCTTTTTCGAGGCTCATGGAGAGAGCGACGGTGCCAAGGAATGTGATGAGGGCGATGGAGAGAGCGACGTCGAGGAGGATTTGCTGCCCGGTTTGGATGGAGACAAGGGAGAGGGCGCCGACGGCCATCGTGGCGATGACATCAAGGGCGACGACGCGGTCGGGGAGGGAGGGGCCGCGGATGAGGCGAATGAAGGCGAAGACCATGCCGATGACGAGGATGATGATCGCGATCGTGGTGGAGATGGAAATGAGGGAGGTCATTCGGCGCGGGCTAGCGGACGATTTCGAGGACGCGGCGTTCGAGGTTATTGGTGATGTCGTTGCGGAGCGCGTCGGCGTCGTGGATATACATGGCGTGGACGTAGAGAGTCTTGCGGTCGGGAGAGAAGTCGAGACTGAGGGTGCCGGGTGTCATGGTGATGAGGTTGGCGAGGAGGGTGAGTTCGAAGTCGGTTTCGGCACGGATGGGGACGGCGATGACGCCGGGAACCATATAGTCCTTTGGGGTGAGAATATCGCGGGCGATGACGAAATTGGAGATGAAGAGTTCTTTGAGGTAGTAGGCGAGGAAGGAAAGGATTTTGGGAGGTTTGGTGAAGTAGGCGGGGGTGGAGTCTTTTGAGCGGTAGATGACCCAGAGAAAAAAGTAACTGAGGAGAAATCCGGAGGCGATGGTCGGAACGTCGAAAGTGCCGAAAAGGCCGACCCAGACGAGAGTGAGGAAGAGATTGATGGCGACAAGCATGGTTAGGTCTTTCGCATCACGGCTTGGATGTAGGCGGTGGGATGGAGAAGCTGATCGGCGGCGCGCATGGCGATGTCGAAGAAAAACGAGGGTGCAAGCCCGATGCAGACGGTAAGCGCGGCGAGGAATACAACGGGCGAGTAGAGCAGCCAGGCGTCGCGTCGGGACAGGGCGGAGGGCTTGAGGGGCGTGGCGGGATCTTTCCAAAACGCCTCATTCCAAATTTTTGTCATTGAGTAGAGAGTGAGCAGTCCGACGGCGAGCGCGACGGCAGCGAGAATGGGCGCTCCAACGGGGAACTGGGAGTCGCCAAGGAGGCTGGCTTTGACGAGGGCGAATTTTGCAAAAAACCCGGAGAGCGGAGGAATGCCGCCGAGCGACATAGCGGGGATGAAAAACAGGAGGGCGAGCCAAGGGGTGGCTTTGTAAAAACCGCCAAGTTGTTTGAGGTCGAACGTGCCTGAGTGACGGCGGGTGATGCCGCTGATGAGGAAGAGGTTGGTTTTTACGATGATGTGGTGGAAGATGTAAAAGACGGTGCCGGCAAGTGCCCATTGGGTGAAGAGCGCGAGGCCGAGGATC
>JBBRHN010000127.1:0-6980 GCA_038222685.1 Chthoniobacterales bacterium
ACGTTGTAGCTCGCCTCCCATGACATGCCGCCCGTAATGTAGCCGAGTTCGGCGTTGGTCTTCAGAGCCTTCGGTGACTGGATTTTCCACGACAGTTGCGGCTTGAGAATCGTGTCGTCGCCAAGTGAGGGAAATACTGGCTCGCCCGGGAGTCCGAAGCGAATTTTTCCGTCCACTTCGATAATGGGCTGCCCCGCGCCGGAGGCGTTGGCCATCGCCATTTGGCTCATTGCGTAGTTTTGCCCATAGCGATTCATCGCCGTGCTGCCGTGCGAGATGTAGCCCGAACGGATGATTTTGCCGGGGATCACGCGATCTGGTTTGCTTGTTTCGCGAAGAGTGAAGTCAATTGTCTTGCCCTCGAACAGAGAGAGCAGGAGTTGTTGAGTCACCGGATCGTTGCGGTAATTCTGCTCGAGGATTTGCAGCGGCGTTCCCTGCGGATCGCGAAGGACGACGGAATCCGGCTCAAGGTGAACTGTCGCACCGTCAAAAACCACATCGTTCACGCCCGCCTTGAGATCGAGCGGGATCGTGTCGCGCACGACGGCGAAGTTTTGATTGTAGATGGTCAGCCCGGGCGAAGCGAAGGCCATTCCGGGGAGTAAAAACAGGAGCGTGGGGTGAATTTTCATCTCTTTTGATTCAACGCGACCAACGTTGATTTATTAGGGAAATGTTTGGGCACTCGATGCCCGCGCAAGCAGTCAGGCTATCGGCGAAACGATGCCGATCCTCCGCGCCAGCCGGTCGCATGGGCGGAGCCGCCGCCCCACGAGGCCGAGCCTCCGCGATAGCCGCTGGCACTGCCGGAGCCATTGTTCCATGAGGCAGATCCACCACGGGCGGTGTTGACGCTGCCGGAGGTGTTCCGGTTGTAGTAATTGTTGTTCCAACGATTGTTATTGCTCCAGCGGTTGTTGTTGTAAACGGCACCGCCGTAAAAGCCCGAGCCGCCCCAGGCAGCGTTGGAGTAGGAGGGGCCGTAGTAGCCAGGGCCGGAACTGACGGCGTAGCCGCCCGTGCAGCCGGTTTGGCCGAGCGCGATGAGGAGTGTGAGCGCCAGGAGGAGGAGTGGGTTTTTCATAGTGTGTTTCCGGTTTTGGGGTTAGCGACCGGCGGATTTCATCACGGCAGTGAAAGGAATCTCTTTGGCGTCCTTCGGAGGGCGAAGCACAAAATCAGAGGCGCGGATTGCGGGGCGCAAGTTCCAGTCGGAAAACTCGACGAGCGTGCGCGGGGAGTTCTCGCGGTCGGTGAAAGTGACGGCGAGGCGGCGCGGGAGAGCGCGGGCGTTGGATTCAAGCCAGATTTCCCAGTTGACGCCGGGCGAGCGAAAGGCGAGATGCGTGCAGGCGGTGCCGTGTACCGTTGCCGGGCCGACGACGATGCCGCTGAAAAGTCGGCGTGTCAGCGCGGGATAGGGATTGCGAAAGAGCAACGGTGCCGTGGCGAAGCGGATGCCGGTTTCCTTCTCAAGCGCCGGGAGCATCGCGTCGATGGTCGAGGGGGCTTTCGAAGAAGAGTAAACGCCTGTGCCAGGGGCAAACGCGGCGACGGTCGAGCCGTCATAGTAGAAATTAAAATGCGGAGCGTCGCCTGCGAGACGGGCACTGAGTTTGTCCGGACGCTTGAGCGCCACATCGGCGTGGGAGAATACGGTGAGGAACTGTCCAGTACCTGCGGGAATTTCTACCGCAGACTTCGACTCGTAGGTGAACGCCGGAGCGGCGGCGAGCGTTGTGCTCATGCGCTTGAGGAGGTCGAGGGCTTGTCGATCAACGCTTGATGCCGATTCCGCTGCCGACAACGTGGCGGAAGAAAAAAGGCTGAGAAGCGATGCGGTGAGGAGGAGGGCCGGGAAACGGTGGAATTTCATAAAAGGGAACAGAACGTAGAAGATTTAATCACGAACCGGTTGAAGCCGCACGACTATTCTCGTGTCGATTCTTGTCGCCAACCGCGCGCTGATCCGGTTTCGTTTTCGACATGAAAAAGATCTCCATTACCCATCGGACGGAGTATCACTACCGCAAGCCAGTCACCTTCGGCCCGCACCGTGCGATGCTGCGGCCTCGCGAGGGGCACGACGTGCAGATCACTAGCCTGATGGTCGAAGTCCAGCCAAAAGCCGACGTGCGCTGGATGCGCGACATTTACGGGAATTGCATCGCCGTGATTTCGTTCCACGAGCGAGGGCAAAAACTCAGTATTCTGAGCGTGGCGACGGTGGATCTCTTCGACGACGAGAAGTTGGATTGCCTGATCGAAAAAGATGCGCGGTTCTATCCCTTCCAGTATGCGGCGAACGAGCAACTGGAGCTCCTGCTCTACCGGCTGCCGAGTTATCCTTACGAGGGGCCGGCGTTGGAGGCGTGGTTAAGCGAGATTTTCAAGCCGGGGAACCTTGTCGATACACGTGAACTCCTCGGCACACTCAATCGCCGTATTTTCGAGACATTCAAATACAAACACCGCGACGAACCCGGCGTGCAGCGGCCTTGCGAAACGCTGGCAAAAGGCACGGGCTCGTGCCGTGACTACGCCGTCTTTATGATGGAGGCTGCGCGGCGATGGGGCTTCGGCGCACGATTTGTCACTGGCTACATTCAGCTCAACGAGGGCCAACACGGGGCCACACACGCTTGGACGGAAATCTACCTGCCGGGCGCGGGCTGGGTGGGGTTCGATCCCACGAACAACAAAGCCGTGGGCGTCGAGCACGTTTCAGTCGGTGTTTCCATCGATCAGGAAAAAGCAAGTCCGCTCTCAGGCTCCTGGACCGGCCCGGCCAATGCATTTGAACGCATGGACGTCTCGGTCCAAGTCGTGGCGTTGTAGCTGGCCAGGCCTGTGCCGGAGAAGGCGGCGCGGATTTGCCTCTCCTCTAGGCATAGCGGGCAACAGCGTGAAAAGACAGCTCACCGCCAAATTTCTCTCCCGGCAATTCGGGATAGACCTCATCTTTTCCAAACCACAAATCTAAATGACATCCTCGAACACCGGAAACTTCAGGGAGTGGAAATGCCAGATTGGACGCGTTCCGTCATTATTTTGCACTCCTGGTCGCCGAGAGTAGTCCGGAGTTTGCGCCGGGTGGGGTTGGAAGTGGGTGAGGTTGAGCTACAGGAGCGCGGGGCGTCTCGCCCGTTTGAGAAGCGGGCAAGATGCCCTAGCTCCCGTCTAGCCAGCATTGCACACTTTTCTTACTCCCACCTCACCCACTTTTAATCACATCCCCAACGACGCCATTTAAACTTCGATGTTGAATGTTCGATGTTCCTTTCTGATCCGACGATTTGTTTGGTGTTACAGGCCACTCGAGCGGCTTAAACAATACATCGCTGCGGCACCCCGGGGTTTAGTCGCGGAAATTCGTGAAATTCAGCCCGACCCCGAAGTCGCCTGCGCGAAGGGCGGCCATGACTTTTTGGAGATCATCGCGTTTTGTCCCGGTGACGCGCACTTGGCGGTCCTGCAAGGCGGCCTGAACCTTCATGCCGAGCGCTTTCACGGCTTTCGTGATCTCCTTGGCCTTATCTCCGTCGAGTCCCTGTTTGATGGCGAGTTCCTGACGCGAATGCCCCAGCGGAGAAATGTCGGGGTCTTTTTGCTCCATATTGCGCAGATCGATGCCGCGCTTAGAAAGTTTCGCGATGACAATCTCGCGCAGGGCCTTGAGTAGCACGCCGTCGTCCACGGAGAGCAAGAGGGAACCGGTTTTCGCATCGAGTTCTATAACGGCCTTCGCGCCTTTAAAGTCGAACCGCGTGAAGAGTTCGCGCTGGGCGGCATCCACCGCATTTTTGACCTCCATGCGGTCGACTTCGGAAACAACATCAAAGGAGGGCATTTCCACGATTATTAAAAATTTCACGCACTGACGCAAAGAGTTTTCTCCCCGGTGTCATTTTGAGGGTTTGATTAAAAGCGGGTGCGGTCGGGGTTGAGAACAGGGTGCAGTGCGGGCGGGACGCCGACGCTCGTGTAGCTGAACCTCCCCCGCTTGAAATCACACCCTCATTTTGATTGAGAAGAGCCCGCACAGGTCCGCCGGCAAAAAGAAACCGACAGCGTTATTTACAAAGGGGCCACCGGAGCAGATAACGGCGTTTCCTTCTGCACGGAAATCCCCGCGCAGCGGGAAAACATTCAACTCTATAAAAACTATGGGCGACCGTTCACCGAAAGCCAACCAGAAGAAAACCTCGCAAAAGCAGTCCAAGACCGCCGGCGCGAATCAGCAGAAGCAAAACGCCACCGCCGCCAAGCAGGCTTCAAAGGTGGCTCCGAAAAAGAAGTAGCCGTGGCTGAGATTTAAGCGCGGCCTGCCCGACAGGTCCTCGCATTTTGGGCAACGCTAAAAATCTCCATCAGGCCAAGCTGGGAAACCCAGCCTTTTGTCTAATGGATCGTTTCCACGCGGTTATTTAATCGCTTCAATCTCACCTGCGGGCAGCGTGACAGTGATGCAGGCGCCTGCCCCGACCTTGCTCTCGACGACTATGCGGCCTTTCATGGCGTCCACCAAGCGCTTGACGATCGACAAACCGAGACCTGTGGAGTGTTCGCCATCCGTCGGTTTGGCGCTGAGGCGGCCGTAACGGCGGAACATTTTCCTCTGGTCTTCGGCGGTGAATCCGGGGCCTTCATCGCGGACTGAAAAGTGTGCCGATTCCGAGGAGCCGACGCCGGCGCTAAGCGTCACCCTGCTTCCAGCGGGAGAAAACTTAATGGCGTTGGACAGCAGATTGTCGAGAACGCGTGGCACGCCCTCGTGATCGGCGTTTGCAAGAATGGGGTGATCTGGAAGCTCGAGCAAGAGAGTGATTCGTTTGGCTTCGACGGAGATGGCGTGCCGTTCCACCGCGGCTTCAAGGATCGCGCGGATGTCGAGCGGCTCGGCCAGCACTTGGATTCGCTCAGCGGATTGGTTGGCTAGGAACTCCTGCACAAACGTGGTCACGGTTTTTGTGGAGCGCACGATGTTTGATACGAGTGGCGCGCAGCGTGCCGGGATCGTGTCGAGTTGGCGCTCCAGAGCGACTGCGTTCAGGTGAAGGCCCGCGAGATCATTCCCCAGATCGTGGGCGAGCAGACCGAGCAGTTCATCCTTGTCTTCGGCGAGGTCACGCAACTGCTCTCGCGCGCGCTTGAGTGCAAGATGGGTGCGCACGCGGGAGAGGAGTTCGGCTTTGTTGAAGGGCTTGGTGACGTAGTCCACGCCACCGCATTCGAGCGCCTGGACGATGAGATTTTTATCGTCCGCCGCAGAGAGGAAAATGATGGGAATGTCCGCCCAACATCCCTTCGACTTGAGCTTGCGGCACACTTCAATACCGTTCATCCCCGGCATGTTCATGTCGAGGAGGATAAGGTCTGGCGTGTTTGCAGTGAGAAGTCCAAACGCTGCTTCACCGCTGCTCGCGGGGACGACTTTATAGCCGAGCATCGAGAGCACGGTGCCGATGAGCTGGAGATTCTGCGCTTGATCATCAATGATCAGAACGGTCTCACTTGCTGTGATGCCGGCGAGGTTCACGGCGTCCGGTTGCGGGATGAGGAGCTTGGGTTTTCTTCCGCGGGCAGCAGAGGGTTGCTGCTTCGATACCTGCGTCAAATCGACATCCTCCACCGTGCTTGGTTGGGGCTCGGTAAATTTGACCTGCAACGCCTTCACCGTTGCCTCCAACTGGTTCATCTCAGCGCGCATTCCCTTCAGAGTCGCAGCCACTTCCGGGTCGGTTCCCTGGTCTTCGAGCAATACGGCTTGGAGGCCGAGGCTGTTGATCGAGTTTCTCACGTCATGCACGTGCTTGTGGATGATTTGTTGGATGAGCGCAGGGTCGTCAATCATAGAGTTGGAGATGGAAGTTGAGTGAGCAAATGCGTGAGCTGTTCCACCTTCACGGGCTTAACGAGGTGGGCGAAGAAGCCCGCTTCCTTCGAGCGTTGCAGGTCATCCTCCATGCCGTAGCCGCTCAGCGCGATGGCGAAGACGGGGCGGATACTTTGAATCTGCGCCATGAGAGCGATCCCGCTGCCGTCGGGCAAGCCGAGATCGCTGATAACAGCATCGAAGTGTGCGGCTTTGTAGGTGGTAAGCGCATCATGCACGGTGGCGGCGGTGGTGACGAGATGCCCGCTGCGGGTGAGCAGGCGCTCCAGAACCGTGCGTGTGGCTTCATGATCTTCGACGACGAGCAGGGACAGCGCGCGCACGGGCTGGGCGGGCGTCGCGTTTTGTTGGCTGTTAGCGGCGGGTGCGGGGACGCTGTTGAGGGCGACGGTAAAGTTCGCACCGCGCCCGCGGCCTTGGCTTTCCGCTTTGATCTCGCCACCGTGGGCGGTGACGATGGCGCTGGAAATCGCAAGCCCCAAGCCCAGCCCTCCGTAGCGATGCTCTCCGGTGGTATCCGCCTGCTCGAAGGCGTTAAAAATTTGCGACAGCGCTTCGGCGCGTATACCGATGCCGTCGTCCTCCACGTCGATGATGATCCTGCCCTCGGCGTCATTGCGCGAGCTCACGGTGATAATGCCACCATCCGGCGTGAACTTCACGGCGTTCCGCAGGAGATTCCAGAAGACCTGCTGGAGTCGCGCGGGATCCACCAGCGCGTGATGTTGCGCGGCATCGAGTCTCAACGTGACGAGCAACCGTTTGCTCAGGCCATCGCTGCGGACGATCTCGTCGGTCTGGAGGAGTAATTCGTGGATATCTGCGGTGACAGGAGTGAGCATCAGCTTGCCGTGGATGATGCGGGTGAGGTCCAGCAGGTCATCGATAAGCCGCGCTTCGAGTTCGATATTGTTGCGCATCATGTCGAGCTGTTCGCGCGCCTCGGCGGGCAGCGACGGATCACTGGCGAGAGCGGTGGCGGTCATCAGCGCGGGGGTTAAAGGCGTGCGCAACTCGTGGCTGAGCGCGGCGAGGAAATTGTCCTTGGCATTGTTGGCAGCTTCGGCGTGCTCCTTGGCCT
>JBBRHN010000128.1:0-6969 GCA_038222685.1 Chthoniobacterales bacterium
GCCTCGGGCGTGGTCCAAATGGCCCCAGGCTCGTTCAGCGCCGGCTCATCGCGCTCGGCAAAAATCACGGCGCGGTATTTCGGATAGTCAGCCACCGGGATCGGGATGCCGATGTAGTTTTCGGTTGTGAGACCGGCCGGATCCAGGATTCGGGTGGTGACCTCGCTGACGGCGTGAGTCGGTCCCGCCACGGCCACGATCTTTGAGTCGGGAGGGGAAGCTTGGGCACCAAGGGCAAGGGCGGTGAGAAGGAAAAAAGCGCGGGTCATCATAGGGGGGGAGAATGTTGCAAATTGGGGTTGCTAAAAATAAGCTGACTTATTCCCCGGCTGCTGGCGACTCCGGAAATGCTTTTGACAGGACATATGGCTTCGAGTCCATGTCAAAGTAAGGGAGATGAGCACGGCTTTTGTGATAGTGCTTCTCGCTACAGAATGATTTCTCCACCCTCATTTTCATGAACAAAACACGGTACGCCATCGCGGGGCTTTCCCTCCGCGGCATCTACGCCTTTTTGCTTCCTTTGCTGGGGCGGGCCTCCTCCTTCGGCAACAATGATTTTAGCGGCGGGGCGGAGATCATCGCGCTGGTTGACCCTGACGCGGCGCGCGCAGCGCATTTCTGCCGCACCATCGGGCGGGACTTTCCGACTTACGCACCGGAGGATTTTGGGCGCATGCTGGCCGAGGCCAACCCGGACACCGTGATTGTCACGGGGCCGGATTTTACTCACCACGACTACATCGTCCAGTCCCTGCGGGCCGGAAAAAACGTCATCACGGAAAAGCCCATGGTCATCTCCGCCGGGCAGGCGCGCTCGGTCCTGACCGCCGAGAAAGAAAGCGGGCGGCGGATTTTCATGGCCCATAACTATCGTTACATGCCCTTGATGCAGACACTGAAAGGGCTTTTGCTTGGGGAAAAAATCGGGCGCGTCACCAATGTCGAGTTCACCTACAACCTCGATACCTTCCATGGCTCGAGTTACTTCTTTCGCTGGAACCGGGAACGAAAAAAATCCGGTGGGCTCAATATCCATAAGTGCTGCCACCATTTCGATCTCATCAACTGGCTGCTGGCGGATCATCCCGAAACGCTCTGTGCCTTTGGACGCCGGAATTATTACGGGCCTGAGGGGGCCAGCCGTCCGCGCGACGAGGACGGGCAGCCGTTGGATCCGACGGAAACGAAGAAGCAATGCCCCTATTTTCAAAAACACTACGCGGAAAATTTCCAGGCCGGGGAAAACCAGATCAGCACGGGCTGGGATGAATTTCGGATTTCCTATGATCTCCAGTATCCGCCGTCCGAGCCGCGTTATATCTACGATGAAGTCATTGATATCGAGGACACCTATGGCGTATTAATGCAATACCGCCGCGGCTCCATCGTGACCTATTCGTGTAATTTTTCCACACCGTGGGAGGGTTTCATCATCGGCATCAATGGCACCAAGGGCCGCATCGAAGTCTCGCACCACTCAAATCCCGATCCCACCGGACGCCTGGTCCGCGCCCTGCCCACCGCCGAGATCGTTTTTTACCCGCTCTTCGGCGGCCGCGAAGTCATCCAGGTGCCGCCGACGCAGGGCGGGCATGACGGAGCCGACCCCTTCATGCAGCGTGACCTTTTCCGCGCGCAAAGCGAGGATTCGCGCCGGCTCGGTCTCATGGCCACATCGTACCAGGGAGCCGTGGCCGTCAGTCAGGGCGAGGGCGTCTTCCGGTCCCTTTCGACCAAACAGACTGTGGCCATAAGGGATCTTCTAGGCGAACACTACGCGCAGGAATGAGACGCTTCCCCGCATGATCAGGACCCTTCAGAAAGCGGTTTCCTGGTGGGCCATCGCGCTGCTCACCACCACAACCGGAGTCCAGTCCATCGTCGAGGCGACCTCGGGAGCGCCGCTCACTTTCACGTTGAAAAAATTCATTGATGACCCCGCCCTGATTGCCTTTCTCGGGAGCATCAACCTCGCTTTCAGTTTCCTGGTCGCGCCTTATGTGAGCTGGAAAAGCGACCGCATCTGGACGCGCTTCGGGCGGCGCAAACCGTTTCTCATCGCCGGATGGTCGGTGCTGGCCCTGGCCCTCATTGCCTGTCCGCTGGCTCCGCAGCTCTGGATGCTCGTGGTCGTGGTGGTTATCTGGCAGTTTGCCACGGACTTTGGGTATGGCGCGGTCTGGAGTCCCTTGCTCTACGAAGTGGTGCCCAGCCCGCAGCGGGGCCGGGCGGTGGTGATCAAGCGGCTGATGAGCACGGGATCGTTGGTTTTTTTCAATTACTTCCTGCTCTCCCAATTTGATGCGATCCACCGCATCAGGCTGCCTCTCGGCGGTTCGGCCACCCTCACGGGCGAGCAGGTGATTTACTTTGTGGCCGCCGGGCTGGTGATTTTGGCCGTGCTGAACATCGCGATCAATGTCCGGGAAACCAAGCCAGCCGAACCCATCGTCCGGGAGTCCTTCCACCTTCTGCGCTATCTCCGCGAGGTCTTTGCCAGCCGGCAATGGATCATGATCTACCTCCTGCTTTTTTGTTCGGTCAGTCTCTCGGCCAGCCTGGGACAACTGGCGCCGCTGCTCATCACCGAGCAGTTCGGATACACAAAAAAGTTGCTGGGCCAAATGCAGGCCTGGCAGCTTTTGCTCAATATCTTTGTCGCCCTGCCGATTGCCGGCTTGATCGCGGATCGCTTCGACCGTTTCCGGGTTTTCCAAGTCGGGCTGTTTCTCTCCACCTTCCATTCCCTGGTGTTCTGGGTCTGGATCAAATATGGCACACCGGGGGAGATTCCGGTCCCGCTCGTCATCATCGCCTTCGGCCTGGCCAATGCCATTGTGGATACGGTGGCCGCCCTCGCCCTGGAACCGTTCTTCTACGACCTCACACCGCCCAACCAAATGGGCACGATGAACTCGGGATTCCTCATTGTTTCCAATCTGCTCCGCATGGCCCTCGTCACCGGCGTGGGCGTGTGGGTGAAAGTTTACTCGGCCCATTTCTGCGCACCTGGAACTTATGACTACATGAGCGGGTATCTGTTTGTGTTTCTGGTCAGTCTCGGCGGCTGTGCCATCACGATCTTTTTTGACCGCGAGCGGCGCGCCGGACGCATTAAAAGCTATGGTTCCCCCGCATGAACGCAGTCCCTCCCTGCCCCGCAGGGCGTTTTCTCCATGATTTGCATCCTGTTCTGCATGGCTTGTCGACCGCTTCCCGCCTACGATATCAGGAGATGACGACTTCCCCTGGCATCCGAGTCCCGGCTTCCCGGACGGCGGCGTTTACGCTTTTGGAAATTCTCATCACGATTTCCATCATCGGCATTCTCGCAGTCCTCCTGTTCCCGACCTTGCGCAAAGCCCAGGAAAGCGCGAGATCCGCCAAGTGCCTTTCCAATCTTCGACAACTCGGCCTCGGCTGGCGGGATTTTATCAACGATTTCGACGGAAAGCTTCCCACCTCGGCGTGGAGAAATACCAGCAATAACACGAGCAACCCCGGTATCCGTGATTACGTCGGCCTGCCTTTGTCAACTGCTGGCGACCCCTGGCAGCGCGCCACCGTGTTTACTTGTCCGCAGTTGCAAGCCAGTCCGGCCACTTCCACGCAGGAGCCTTTTCTTCGCACCTATGGGGTGAACTCGCTCATCAGCGGGGTGTATGACCCATCTGCCGTCCCTGCTGTCGGTCAAAAACAGCGCATCAGTCAGATCGCGAAACCCGCGTCTTTTGCCCTGGCGATGGATGGGGCCTACGACCCTTCGCGGCCCGCAAATGATCGGTACGGCATCACCGTCCGAAATCAGGATATAACCTCGCTGAACATGATCCAGCGTCCGCATAGCGGCTTCCCCAATGTCTTGTTTGTGGATGGCCATGTGGCTCCAACCACGCCGGACATCTTCATGGTTCTCGGTCCGGCTTCTGTGTTCTGGCGCGATGAGGCGAATTGAAAGATTCGTCCGCATGCAGGAGCGAATTTGTTGCATTCTGTCCATGCAATGCAGTTTATCTTTCATGGGTTGGGAATTGCCATTTGCCTCACCGGTGCGAACATTAGCCAAAACCTGGTAACATTATGAAAATCAAAATTCTCGGAACCGCCCTGATCCTCGCAATCTTCCCCATCACCAGTCATGCGGTCGTCTTGGTGGACAGCACGTTCACCAATTCCGCCACCGGTGCGGGCGGGAGAAATGCCACCAACTCCAGCAATCTGACGCCCTGGTTCCTGATCTCAACCACAACGGCTGCTAACGCAACGGTGGTTGATGACAATGGTGTTGGTGGATTAGGCAAAAGCATGAATGTCCTCAGCGGGCACTCCGTTTATACCGTCTTCTCTACGGCTTCGCTCCTTACCGGTGAAAAGATCACGCTGACGCTTAGTTACCGGTTCACCGCGACACCCACGACTACCAGTGAGACCTTCCGTATCGCCCTCTACAACGCCAATTCCGCAGCCGCCATTACCGCGGACCAAGGTTTGATATCGGATGCAAACGAGCAGCAATACGTGGGCTACTATGCGGGTCTGGCTATTGGTGTGAATCCTTCTGGTTCCGGTACGGTAATTAGGCAGCGTGATACGAATAACTCGAACGCTTTGACAAGTTCTTCGCAGTCATCCGCAATTGGATCCAACAACTCGGGTGTCGTCAGCGGGACCACGGCCCACAGCTTGGAGTACGCGATTGAGCGAACCAATGCCACGACTCTTTCCATCACCACAAAAATTGATGGTGTGACCATGCTGAATGTCACGGACAGCTCAAGCATCTACACATCCTTCAATTCACTCGCCATTGCGGGGGTTGGTGGAGCGGTGAACATAGACAGCATTCTCCTACAAACCGTTCCCGAGCCAGGCACTTGGATGCTTGTTGCTTTGGGATTGGCGTTCGTGCTCTTTCGCACCAGGCGTCGGCTGGCCTAAGCCGGGTTTCGAGCTTCATCCGGACTTCTTGTGCGGCGGTTTTCCTGACCCGGGGGGAATCGGTCTGCTTATTAGGCTCGCAACTTAGATGTTTTTGGTAAATGAGTCTTTTATCCATCCTATCGGACGTTGGGTCTATGGCTCTTGGTTAAGCCTTAGGATAGGGTCATGGAATATGAAAGCTGAAACACACGGAGGGCGTATTTTTGACGCCGTTGTGTATGGGGATTCGTGTTCCGCATTTGGTGCGGCGGCGGCCCTGCGGCAGACCGGGCAAAGTGTTCTTTTGATCAGCCGCCACACCGGTTTAGTACGGGAAGCGTCGTGGTCCTTTCTTCAATCCGCGCAGGTTGGCGCAAGCAAGTGCTGGAGGGATTTTCAGAAATATTTGCAGGAACGCCGGGCTTGGCAAAGTGGACGGATTGACGGGGGGTGCGCGGAGGTTGTTGCGGCGGAATACGGGCAATTGCTCGGGGTAAACTTTCTTTTTTACGCCGCTCCTTTTGCCTGGGAGGAAAACGACGGGCTGGTGACGCGGATGGGTTTTTGGGCCAAGGAAGGAGAAGTATGGATTGGGGCTCGTCGCTGGGTGGATGCGAGCGTGTCGGGCGAATTGGCCCGGATCTGGCGGCCTGGTCTGCCGGTGCCGCATCCCGTCTGCCGCGAGGCCGCGTTGTTTTTTCGTCATCCGGCGGCGGTTTCTCCTGCGCGGGTGGAATGGACCAAGCCGGTGGAAGGTGTCATTGGCGCCACTTATCAAGCGAGCCTGTGGGAAAACGAATCCGTGCTGCGCTTTGCCACGGATCGCGCTTACCCCCATGAGGTGACATTGGCGTTGCTGGCACACGCGCGGAAGTCGCTTGACCTGGCCGGAGCCGTGGTGAGTCACGGTTCGTTTGTTGCGGCGGAAATTTTTGATCCTGCGGGTGTGCCTGATGGGTTGCCGTCCAACACCGTGCTCGCTGCCACTGCATTTTTGGGAGGCGGGGCCGATGTCGGTTCCTTAAATGATGCCGGAGTGCTCGCGGGGAAAATGTTGCTGGAAGTCCCGTCCGCCCGCGGGCGGGCCGGGAACCTTGTGGAAATTCCCGAGCCGGAGTCGTCCTCCTATGATGTGGTGGTGGCGGGTTTGGGAACAGGAGGCACAATCGCGGCATTGTCCGCCGCTCGTCAGGGGGTTCGTGTGGCTGCGGTGGAACTCATGCCTGTACCCGGAGGCGTCGGCACCGGCGGTGGGATTCATTTGTATTATTTCGGAGTGGAGGGTGGGCTGCAGCGTGAGCTCGACCGCCGGACCTCCGAGTGTATGCCGCTTTTTGGTCATCGAAAAAACGTGGCCGGGTTTCATCCTATGGCCAAGACATTGGTGATCGAAGGAATGCTCCGCGAACAGGGTGTGGAAGTCTGGCGGGAAACGATGATCGGCCCTGTCATGCAAACTGAGATCGGCCGGGTGGATGCTGTGCAAATCTCCGCGCCTGGGGGACTGCGCCGTCTGCGGGCCGAGGCGTGGGTGGATTCCACCGGCGACGCCGATCTGGCCGTGAGGGCGGGCGCGCCCTTCCAGGGCAGCGGCCGATCCGACGGATTGCCGAGTGCCTTCTCGCAAGCTTCCGGACGTTTTCGCTGGCGCGATGGGGAGTTATTTTTGCGCATCCTGAACTTCGATGCGGGTTTTGTGGATGCCACGCAGTCGGAAGATTTGTCGCGGGCACGATTGATGGGCTTGCGCCATTACCGGTCGGGGTGTTTCACCGCCGAGGAACATCCGACGTACATTGCCCCGCTTCTTGGGGTCAGGCAGTCCCGGCATATTGAGGCGGAATACCTGGTGACCCTGGCGGATCTGGTCGAGCGGAGAACGTTTCCCGATGCGATCAGTTACACGGCGTGTCACTTCGACAGCCATGCCATTGATTTTGAATTTGAATCGGATGAGTCCGCCTTTTGGATCTGGGGCTGCCGGAACTGGCGCACGCGCACAGCCTGCGAAATTCCTTATCGCGCGCTCCTACCCGTCGGTCTGGA
>JBBRHN010000129.1:0-6934 GCA_038222685.1 Chthoniobacterales bacterium
AGAAACACCGGCGCCGTATCCCCAATCGGCGACGCCGTCACCAGATTCCCACCGAGCGTCGCCCGGTTGCGAACCGGACGCGAAGCAAACCACCTCAACATCTCACGCAGCGCGGGAATCGGCGTCTGCTCCATCACGTCCGTCAACGGCACGCCTGCCCCAATACGCACGAGACCGCCATCGAAAGAGAGCACACGCAACTCGTTGACGCCCTGCAAATAAATGAGCGTGGAAAAACGCTTAAACGACTTCGCCACCTCCACGCCGATCTCCGTGCCGCCCGCTAACAGGCGCGCCTCAGGATGCGCAGCCATCATCTCAAAAAGCTCCGCCAACGACGACGGACGCAAAAATACCCGCCCCCCGCATTCGTAGTCGCTCACTGCCTCTGCATCCTTCTCCTCCAGCAAAAGCCGCCCGAAGCGATCCCCCTGCTTTTCCTCATCGGCAACCGAAGCCCATGACTCCGCCGCCGCCTGCCGGATCGGGCGATACCCCGTGCAGCGACAAAGATTTCCGCACAACTGATCGTTGAGTCCCTCCACCGTGCCGATCCCCTCGCGGTAGTAGCCCTCAAACATCGACGCCACAAACCCCGGCGTGCAGTATCCGCATTGCGAACCATAGCACCGCGTCATCGCTGACTGCACCGGATGCAATCCCTGAGCCCCGATCCCCTCAACCGTCCACACCTCCCGCCCCGCCAACGTCGGCAGCAGTGCGATGCAGCTGTTCAAAGACCGAAAGACCCGCTTGCCCGCCGCGTCCTCTTCGATCACCACGACTGTGCACGCCCCGCAATCTCCCTCCGCGCATCCCTCCTTCGCCGCCGTGAGCCCGCGCCCGCGCACCCAGTCTAACAGCGTCGCGTTCGGCGACACGTCTCTGACGACGACAGCCTCCCCGTTGAGCCGAAATGTGAACTCGTTACTCACGGCCTCATCTCATGCCCCAAACGCACCCTCAGCGTCGAGCGCGTTTCCTTGCAATCCCGCCACCATCCCCCCACGCTGGACATCCGTCGCCACTTCGCTGTGAACCTGCAGAAAATTAACGCCCTCACTGAGTCTGAATTCACAGCAATCCTCGGGCCAATCTTCGAGCATTCGCCATGGATCGCCGAGCGCGCCTGGGCGTCCCGCCCGTTTGACTCAGCCTCCGCCCTGCTCGCGCGCCTTTACGCCGTCGTCGAAGAAGCCGGCGACGACCTCCAACTCGCCCTTCTCCAAGCCCACCCCGACCTCGTCGGACGCCTCGCCCGCGCCGGTGCCCTCACGTCCGAATCCACCAACGAGCAAACCTCCGCCGGACTCCTCGCCCTCGACGACGCCAGCATGAGCCGCTTCGAATCGCTCAACGCCGCCTACCGCGCGCGCTTCGGATTCCCCTTCATCATCTGCGCCCGCCTCAACTCCACCGACACCATTCTCACCGCCTTCGAAGCCCGCCTCCCAAACTCGCCCGAAAAAGAACGCACCACCGCCTGGCAGGAAGTTAAAAAAATCGCGTCCCTCCGACTCGACGATATCCTTGGAACCAAATCCTAAGCATCCTCAAACCCCGCTCATCGTCCCCATTTCTCAAAATCCGGCAACCGGCGTTCGAAGTCTGCGAGAGTCATGCCGACGACCTGATCCATGTTGTAATACTTATATGTGGCGAGGCGTCCGATGAATGAAATGGACGGAACGATTTCGGAATGCGGATTTCGGAGTGCGGAACTGGGGAATGTTGAAGGGAGCGTGCTGGCGTCGGCCAAGGCTTCGTATTTTTTGTAGAGGGCGGCGGCGTCCGGGGCGGGGATGGGGTAGTAGGCTTCCTTGCCGGGGCCGTAGTCGTCGGGGTATTCGCGCACGATTGTGGTGTTTGACGTGGCTTGGCCGGTGGCGTGCTTGATCTCGACGATGCGGGTGAAGTCCTCGTCGTTGGGGTAGTTGACCTGCATGGCGGGCTGCCAAAAGTTTGGTTGACCGGCAACGGGAAGTCGGTCGGCGAGTTGGTCGCCGGTTAACGACTGATTTTCAAATCGCAACGATCGATAGGGAAGCGAGCCGTAGCAATTGTCGTAGAACTCGTCGATGGGACCCGTATAGACCATGTGGCGGAACGTGACATGCGGGAGAACTTCGCGGTAGTCGGTGTTCAGGAGGATGCGGACTTTGTCTCCGCACGAGCGCACCATACGGTCGAACATTTTGTGGTATCCGGCTTTTGGGAGGGCTTGAAATTCCTCGCGAAGATAACGGTCGTCGCGATTGGTTCGAATAGGTATCCGCCCGCAAACGGATGCGTCGAGATCTTTGGGGTGACGCTTCCATTGCTTCAGCGTGTAGCCTTTGAAAAACTTTTCGTAAAGATCCCAGCCGACTTGCGAAATGATGACTTCTTCGGAGTTTTGCGGGTTCTCGATAGGCACGCGGTTGGCTTCGAGCCAGTCCTTGAACTCCGCTTCTGTGGCCGGGCGTCCGACGATTTGCTCGAAGGTATTGAGATTGATGGGGAACTTCCAATAGCGTCCTTGAGAGTAGGACAGGATTTGATAAGCGACCGGATGCCACTCGGTGAACTGCGTGAGATACTCGCGAATCTTTGGCGAATTAGTGCGGAAATAGTGCGGTCCGTATTTGTGAACGAGCACGCCGTGGTCATCGTATTCGTCCTGAGCATTGCCACCAATATGACTGCGTTTTTCGACCACGAGCGACGTTCGGCCAAGGCGTGTGGCGGCCTGCTCGGCGAAGACGAGTCCCGAGTATCCCGCCCCGACGATGAGAAAATCAAAATCCCAACTCATTGTGGCGGGAGATTGAGACAGAATTTACGGAATGAACAGGATTGGTTTGAGAGGTCACGCAGTTCGGACTTCAACGACTAATGCGGTGGAGTTGTCGCGACCGGAGCGCGCAACCGCTTCGCGGACGAGGGCTTGGGCGGCAGACTCGGTGGGATTGGGAAGGAGGTCGCGGAGCTGGTCGTTGTAAATGGCATCGGTGACGCCGTCAGTGCAGAGGAGAAAGCGGTCGCCGGGTTCGAAGCCGACGGCTCCGATTTGCGGGTCGATGAACTGGTGTTCGGCACCAAGGGCTTTTTGTAGGACGTGGCGACGGGGGTGGTTTTTTAATTCGCGCTCGTTGATTTTTCCATTCTGAAATAACCATCCGACATGGGTGTCGTCGTGCGTGAGTTGTTTGATGCCTCCGGCAGCGGGCAGGTAGTAAATTCGGCTGTCGCCGATATGCGCGAAATACATCCAGCCGGGCCGAAACCAGCACAGACTGAGAGTGGCGCCCATTCCCGCGCATTCTTCGTAGCAGGCGCCGAGATAGAGCAGGGCATTGTGGATCTCGGTGAAAAGAGCGTCGAGCACGTCTTCGAAGCCCTCGGATATCCCAGCCGCGTTCTGCTTGAAGAGCGGCGGGAGTATCTTGGTGATTTTTTCAACGGCGATGCGACTGGCAAACTCCCCAGCCATCGCACCCCCCATGCCGTCGCTCACGGCAAATACATAATCGGCATCGAGGCCAGACGATTCGCCGATTTTGCCGAGGAAGCGGACTTCCTGCGCGTCGATGGCGAGCCCGAGGAATGAGTCTTCGTTATTTTTGCGAACGCGTCCGATGTCGGTGTGACCTGACCAAGCGATATGAGGGGCGGGGTCAGACGGCATCGGGAGGGACTTCTTCCAAAATAGTGGCAAATTCGAAATCGATCAGGCAAAAGCGTCCGTCAGACTGTCGGTAAGTCACATTCCGCATCTCGGGGTCGTCGTGCCGGACGCCGAAGTGTTCGAGTTCGGCAAAGAGTTCTTTGAGGCGTTCGTCGTCAAGGTGATCCACGCGGCTGCCGCAACTCGTGGTGACCATTTGGAGTTCAGCGGGATCGGATTCGAGCAGGCGGGGAACGAACGGACAGGCGCGACGCTCAAGGTATTGGAGCACGCGCACTTCGTTAGCAAAGCGCGTCTCGGCTTCCGGACCGCGAAACTCCTTGTGGACACGCCCGTCGTAGCCCATGCGGACCGTGGCCCGTAGCGTGTCCTTCACTTTCTGCATGGCGTACAGCATCGCGCCTCTGGAGAATTGCGACAAGCCATTTGCTTGCGGCGGATTTCGGTTCCGGGCATGTTCAGTGGGAAATGTCTGAAGCGGTTCGTTTTCAACACTACGAGGTCGGTTGCCGGGAGGACGGCTCGCTGGAGGAACTTGGGCGGGGCGCGATGGGCGTGACGTATCGCGCGGTGGACACGAATTTGCACTGCGTCGTCGCGCTTAAGGTGATCAGCGCGGCGTATCTTGAGAGCGATGTCGCCCGCCAGAGGTTCTTGCGCGAGGCCCGGGCGGCAGCGGCTTTGCGGCATCCGAACGTCGCGGAGGTTTTTCATTTTGGGGAAGCCGACGGCACATGCTTTTACGCAATGGAATTTGTCGCGGGCGAAACGGTCGAGTCGATGCTTAGGCGCGAGGGCACGATCCCCGTCACGACCGCATTGGACATTACGCTGCAAGTCGCAAGGGCACTGGGCGCGGCGGAAAAACAAGGCCTCGTCCACCGCGATCTCAAACCGGCCAATCTCATGGTCGTGGCCGAGTCGGATTCCGAATCTAACGTCAAAGTTATCGATTTCGGACTGGCAAAAAACGCCTCCGGCGGGGGCGGCAGTGAAGACGGGGCGACGTTGACGATGGGGGGATTTCTCGGAACGCCGCATTTTGCCAGCCCGGAGCAACTCGAGGAGCGGGAAATCGATATTCGCTCGGATATCTACTCGCTCGGAGTGACTCTGTTTTTCATGCTCGCCGGACGCGCCCCGTTCACTGGCTCGCTTGCGCAGGTGATGAGCCAACATCTGCACCGCGAACCGCCTTGGGAAATCCTCGCCGCCGTGCCAGCTCCAGCGGTCGATCTTCTGCGTCGAATGATGGCGAAAGATCCCGCCGCACGACCCGCGACGGCTGCGGATTTGCGACGGGAAGTGGAGACGTGCCTCAGCGCAACGCAAAATCTGCCGCACGTGCAGACTGTCGTGCCGGTGATGGATGAATCGGATTTCGAAACCGTCGTCCCAGCCGAGCAAACGATTGTAGTACCGACTCTCGTGCCGCCGGCGTCCATCCCGTCTCCGCCGCCAAAACCGAACCGAACCATCCCCATTGCCATCGGCAGCGTCGCGCTCGTTATCGCCGCTGGCGGGCTCGGCTTTTTCGCCTTGCGAAAACCCGAGCCCGTCGCGCCGCCGCCCGTGATCGTGGAGGCCACGCCAGCGCCCGCACCCACCGCCGCTCCCACGGCAACACCCGATCCGCTCGCTCCTTCGATAGAAAAAGCAGACCGCCTCGTCGAAACGCGCCCTGCCTCGGCTTTTGCGGACCTAATGGACCTCTACTCCGCACATAAAGACCGCGAAGACCTCCGCCAGCGAATCACCAGCGCGCTGGAACTGCTCAACCAACAATCGGCAAAGTTCTCGGCCGCCGAAACGGCAAGTCTCCGCCGCCCCCTCGAATCCGCGGCTGCGGACGGCTTTCCCGTGGCCCAACTGATGTTGGCCGAACAAATCCGGGAGACAGACAAGGCAGCGGCGAGCGTTTGGTTTGAAAAAGCAGCAGAGTCCGGCGACGGGCGTGCGCAGTTCGCTCTCGCACGATATCTCTTGGCACCAAACAGCTCGCCCGAAGACCGGATACGCGCCGTTGCCCTCCTCGAAGCCGGCGTTGAAAAAAAAGACCGCCGCGCGATCACCGAGCTTGGCCGCCTCTACAAGAACGGCCTCCCCGGTGTGCTCGAGCCCAACGGTCCGGAAGCATTTCGTCTTCTCAACGACGGCCAAAAGGCGGGATCCCTCACCGCTCAAGGCGAACTCGGTACACTCTACCTTTTCGGAATCGGTGTGGATAAAGACGAACGCATGGCCGTAGAGCTGTTCCGCGACGGTGCCGAAAAAGACAATCCGCTCTGCGCCTATTACTACGCCGCGTCCCTCGAACAAGGCGATCCCGCAGCAAAGGCATTCTACATTCGCGCTGCTCAGGGCGGCATCGACCTCGCCATCAAATGGTGCCGCGCCAACAACGTCGCGTTTGATTCCCTCCCTCCCCTCACCTCTCAGTAAAAACTCAAATCAACGCCTGCTCAAAGATTCCAGTGGCACCTCTGCCTCCTCCCACGTATAACCGCCGGACTGCGAAAGCCTTTCAATGAATATCCACGAATACCAAGCCAAGGAACTCCTCGACAAATACGGCGTCCCCAATAGCCCCGGCGGCGTTGCCTCTTCGCCTGAGGAAGCCGAAAAAGTTGCCCGCTCACTCGGCACAAACAACCTCGTCGTCAAAGCCCAAATCCATGCCGGCGGACGCGGAAAAGGTTCGTTCAAAAACGGATTCCAAGGCGGCGTCCACCTTTGCAAAACCGCGAGCCAGGCGCGCGACCTCGCGCAGCAGATGCTCGGCCAAACGCTGGTCACGCACCAGACCGGCGCCGAAGGCCGTGTTGTGCGAAAGGTGCTGATCTCGCAATCCGTCGAGATCGCCCGTGAACTTTATTTTGCTATTCTCATCGACCGCGCCACATCCGGCCCGGTGATCGTCGCCAGCACAGAGGGCGGCGTTGATATTGAATCCGTCGCCGAGCACACGCCAGAACGCATCATCCGCATGACGATCGACCCGCTTCTCGGTCTCCAGCCCTATCAAACGCGCAAGCTCGCCAAACTGCTCGGAATGCCCTCCGGCGAGATGCGTCAGGCGTGCAAGTTGTTCGCCAACCTCTACAAGCTATTCATCACGTCGGATTGCTCAATGGTCGAAGTCAATCCCCTCGTTGTCACCAAAGGCGGCGAAGTTCTCGCTCTCGACGCGAAGTTTAACTTCGACGACAACGCCCTCTTCCGGCACCCTGAAATTCAAGCCTACCGCGACATCGAGGAAGAAGATCC